>CAJMRN010000013.1 GCA_905215815.1 uncultured bacterium
GTATCGTGCCGAGCACGATGGCCGCCTGTTCGAGCCCGATGCTGTGGGCGGTGCCGCTCAGTTTGGCCGGACCCACAGCGAGTTCAAGACCGCTTCGATTCCCGCGCAGCAGCAGGGGGCGGCATCTCAGCCTGCGGTCCCGGCCGATCAAGCCAATGTCGCACAGCCTTCTCCCGCATTTCTCTCCGGCCTGACCGGTGCGTTCCAGCGCCGCCACGCCGACGATGGTGTTCCCACCATCGCGCGCGCGGCTAACGCCATGGATGAGGCCGACGCCTGGTCTATGATCGACAGCATGCTCGATGACGATTCCCCGGTCAGCTGCGATCCTGCGCGTTCGCGCGATGTCTACCAGGTCGCAATCGACGAGCTCACCAACGGTGGAAAGACCGGTTCTTACAATCGCGATGACATTGCCGCTGCCGCACGCGCCGTCTCGGGCTCTCACGCCGCCCCTGCGGGCAGCACCGCAGCCTTCGTGGCGCTTGTAGCCAATGCCGCCAACAATGCCGCCTATAACGGCGCGTCGTCGGCTGCGTACACCTCTGCCGCGGCTGCTGCTTCGGCCGGTCAGCAGAGCACAGCTCAGCCGGCTCCTGTCTCCGATCCCTTTGCCGACGAGCCCCTGGCTGTCGATGAGGAGACCGTCGCCGCTCGCCGTGCTGCCGAAAGCTCGCTTTGGGGCGCTTCGACCCAAATGCAGGCTGCGGAGGCAGTGCCGTACAACGCCAAGCTCGCCAGCATGCCCATCATTTCCGATGCCAAGGGTGTGGATCTCGCCGATCTGGACGAGCCCGCCGCCATCACTGCCTCTATCGATGCACAGGATCGCGTGGATACCGACAGTCTCCCCGATGCCTCTCTTGAGGAAGATATCCCCATGGCCGATTATTCGGGCCACGAGGACATGTGGGCCGCCGCTATGGCGATCATGGCCGAGGCTGCCGAGCCCGCCCCCGTGGCGGTGCCCACGTCTGCAGCCTCACCCGTCTCGGTTGCTCCCGTCTATGTCGGCCGCCACAGTTCCGTGCTTCCCGAGGATACCGCGCGTATCTCGCGCGAGGGTATCGAGCACGCCGAGGCTATCGCTGCCGGCGTTATGGAAAACCGCCGCCATGAGCGCGTCAATCAGATTCTCGAGGAAGAGATCAACCGTCTGCAGTCTGCGGCCGTCAAGCGTACGGGCCGTGCCTATCTGAGCGTTATCGAGGGCGGCACCGCCAGCTTTACGCCGCTGCGTGCGGAGGCATAATTGCCGCATGGTTAAGGTCGATCGAAAATGGGCGCTTGCCGCCTGTGCCATGGTACTCCTCATTTGGGGCAATTCGCTGGTTCCCGGTACAGGCTCTGGTTCGTTGAGTCTTTCGATCATGGAATCCATTCGCGGCTTTTTGCAGGCCCTGGGGCTTCCATTCGATTGGGTGACCAACTTCGTCGTGCGCAAGTGCGCTCATTTTACCGAGTACATGGTGCTTGGCATTTTGGCGACGCACGCCTTTGACCTCGAAGGCCGGCGCACGTTTGATGTGTTGCTGCCCACGGCGGTGTTCTTGCTGCTCGTTCCCTCTATCGACGAGACGATCCAGCTTTTTGTGCCCGGTCGCGCCGGCATGATTACCGATGTGATGATTGACTGCTGCGGGGCGACGACAGGCGTCGTGCTCCGATATCTCTTACGTTCGCTGATGTACACCAAAAAGGCCGCCTAGGACGTTTTGCTTGGTCCTAGGCGGCCTTATGCGTTTGAGGGCCTCTGCGGGGCTGACGGCGTTGTTCGGGCGTTTTGCGAGTTTGGCTACGCCGCGCCCCGTTGAGGTGTCCTTTACTGGAGCGCCTGTGCGCCCAGGGCCAGGCAACCCATGATGCCCTGCTTGCCCTCGAGGCTGTTATTGACAATGTAGGTATCAATGTCGTTGACCTCGGGCGTGACGATATAGCCGTTGAGTATCTCGGCGCACTTTTTGCGTGCGAGCGGCACGATGGGGGTGTGGTCGGCCACGCCGCCGCCGATGATGATCTTTTGCGGCGCGTAGCACAGCGTGTAGGTCATGAGCGCCTGTGCCAGATAGCCTGCGAGCAGGTCCATGGCCTCCGGGTCATCGGCCATGTCTCCGGCGCTCTTGCCATCCCAGCGCTTTTTAACGCCGGGGCCGGCGATGAGGCCCTCGAGGCAGTTGTCGTGGAAGGGGCAAGCGCTATGCTCGCCGATGGTGTCGCGCGGGTCGCGCGTGACCAGGATGTGGCCGGCCTCGGGATGCATCATGCCGTGTACGAGCTTACCGCCCGAGAGCACGCCGGCGCCCACACCGGTGCCGATGGTCAGGTAGACCACGTCTGTGAGGCCCTGGGCGCAACCAAAGGTGACCTCGCCCAGGCAGGCAACGTTGACGTCGGTGTCGTAGCCGCAGGGAATATTGAGCTCGTTTTGGATGGTGCCCAGCAGGTCGAAGTAGCGCCATGCCGTTTTGGGCGTCTCCAGGATCTTGCCGTATTGGGGCGAGGCGGGGTTGACCGCGGTGGGGCCAAAGGCGCCGATGCCCAGCGCGGCGATGCCCTTGTCGGCAAACCATGCATTGACGGCCTCAACGGTCTCCTGCGGGGTCGTGGTCGCGATCTGCTCGCGCTCCAGGACCGTACCGTCTGCATAGCCCGTGGCGCAGACCATCTTGGTGCCGCCGGCCTCGAGCGCTCCGATAAGCTGCTGTTCTGCCATAGTATTCCTCTCACTGGGACGAGTTGCTCCGTGACTAAAGTATAGGACTCTAAACCATTTAAGAAAGCGCTATAAAAAGAAGCCTCGCAACGCGGCGGGCGGTGCGAGGCTTCTTTGGTTGCTTTAGTTGCTGGGCCGTCCTTACCCGCGCGGCTTGATTTTATCACGTAACGACTTGAGGTTCTCCAGCGCTGCGTTGAGCGTCTCGTCTCGCTTGGCAAAGTGGAAACGAATCAGATGGTTGACGGGCTCGCGGAAGAAGCTCGAGCCGGGCACGGCGCCCACGCCCACCTTAGACGCGAGATCCTCGCAGAATTCGAGGTCGCTGTCATAGCCAAACTCAGAGATGTCCATCATGACGTAGTAGGCGCCCTGCGGCACGTTATGCACAAGACCGATGCTGTCGAGTCCCTGGCAGAACAGGTCTCGTTTGGCGGTATAGAGATTGAGGACCTCCTGGTAATAGCTGTCGTCGAATTTGAGGGCGGTGACGACAGCTTCCTGCAGGGGAGCGGCAGCACCCACGGTGAGGAAGTCGTGGACCTTTTTAATGCGCTCGGTGATCTGGGCCGGGGCGATGGTGTAGCCCAGACGCCAGCCGGTGATGGAGTACGTCTTAGACAGCGAACTGCAGCTGATGGTTCGATCGAACATGCCGGGCAGCGTGGCCATATAGACGTGCTCGTGGGGCGCGTAGACGATGTGCTCGTATACCTCGTCGGTAATGCAGTATGCGTCGTACTTTTTGCAGAGGTCGGCGATAAAGGTGAGCTCCTCGCGCGTAAAGACCTTGCCGCAGGGGTTGGAAGGGTTGCACAGGACGATGGCTTTGGGGTCGTTGTCGCGGAAGGCTGCCTCGAGCGTCTCGCGGTCAAAGTCGAATGTGGGCGGGTTGAGCGGCACGTAGATGGGCTCGGCACCCGAAAGGATGGTGTCGGCGCCGTAGTTCTCGTAGAACGGCGAGAAGATGACGACTTTGTCGCCGGGGTTCGTGACCGTCATCATGGCGGCCATCATGGCCTCGGTGGAACCGCAGGTGACCACGACGTTCTGGTTGGGGTCGACCGGCATGCCCATAAAGTGCTCCTGCTTGGCGGCGAGCGCCTCGCGCATGGCCTGGGAGCCCCAGGTGATGGAGTACTGGTGATAGAGCGGCTTGGGGTCGCTGGCGATGGCGCACAGGCTGTTGAGCAACTGCGCCGGGGGATCGAAGTCAGGGAAGCCCTGCGAGAGATTGACGGCGTCGTACTTATTGGAGATGCGTGTCATGCGGCGGATGACCGAATCGGTAAATCTTGCCGTGCGGTTGGAGAGTTCTTTCATGACGGTCCTTTCGAGGATTTGCAGTGGGGCAAGTTTACTCCTATGGAACCGGTAGGATTTGACCGAAATGGATCCAAAAAACTCTTTTCAAAATTCTTGAAAATTGGGGCTTGCATCGCATGGCGTTCCTTGCAATAATAGTCGAGCGCGAAGCGCACAGGACACGGTGGGTGTAGCTCAGTTGGCTAGAGCGACGGGTTGTGGTCCCGTAGGTCGAGGGTTCGAGTCCCTTTACCCACCCCAGATCTTGCTTCGTGTTGATATCGGGTCGTTAGCTCAGTTGGTAGAGCAGGGGACTCTTAATCCCAAGGTCCAGGGTTCGACCCCCTGACGGCCCACCCAAAGAGTGTAAAAGCGACTGGCTTCGGCTGGTCGCTTTTTTATTTACCTCGCATGGGGTCGAACCCGTCAGGGCGCGGAGCTGAGGAAACTGCACCGTGATTCCCTTAGGGAAAACACGGCTCAAGCCCCGTAAGCGTGTTTTCCTTGGGGGAATCATACTTACGGGGCTCGATGCATGTTGAGAAATTGTGATCAAACTCTAAGTGAGAATCGAATTAGTCGGCTCGATAGTGCGAACCTAGGCTTTCAGTCCGCTTGCGCATGGCTTTGACCATCTCCGTTGCCAGCTGAATCTGCGATTGCAGGCGGGCGAGGGCTGCGACTTCGCTGTCCTGGGCTTTCTGCGTGCTCAAGGTCGTTGCCTCCGTCTTCAAGCCCTCAAGCTCGTGTAGTGCCTTGGATAGGCCCGTCTCGGTCCTGTTGATCATGCAGTAGGTGCTCATTGTGTGTCTGAGGCTGCGGGTCAGGCGCTCAGCGTCTGCTGTAGCAATTCCATGCTGGGGGAGGGCGGTATCCACCGGTGTGCCAGCCTCGGGAGCGCCCAGTGCTGCTCGAGCCGCTGATACGCCCGCAATGCGTCCGAATACGATGCCATTGGCGCTTGACAAGCCTCCGATGCGGTCGGCGCCGTGCATGCCGCCTGTTGCCTCGCCACAGGCGTAGAGGCCCTCAACGCCCGTGTGGGCGGTCTTATCGATCTTGATGCCGCCATTAGCGGCGTGGGCATACATCGCCACGCGCATCTCGTCGCTCGGCGCGATACCGTGCTCGTCTTTCAGCCAGGTGGCAAAGGTCTGCACAAACTCGGGAACATCCTCGCGGGGGAAGTCGTAGTGCAGCGCCAGGCCCTCGGTGCCCGCCTGGTCGATGGCAAGATCGATGGCGCGAGAAGCCAGGCATGATGTGAAGGGGCCATATCCGGAGCGTTGCTCAAGCAGATCGTCCAGCTTGTCGTCGACGATATCGACCGGCTGGTCGAACTTGACGTAGCGCCAGGTCTTCTCGTTAAAGACAAGATTGCGCTTGGGCTCGATGAAGCCCGGCATCATTTGCATGAACTCTATATTAGTGAGCGTTGCGCCGTGCGCCTGTGCGATGGCCTGCGAGGAGCTGAGCACGTCTGCCGAAGTGAGGCTGCGCTCGAACAGGCCACCCGTGCCGCCCGCAGCGATGATAGTGGCCTTTGCTGCAAAGGTCACAATGCGCTCGTCTGTTTGGTCGTAGAGCATGGCGCCGACAATCTTCCCGGATGTGTCTTCAACAAGGTCGATGAGCTCGTGGCGGGGGAGTAGGCGAATGCCGAGCAACTCTATCTGGGCCGTACACGCGTCTTCGAGGGGCTTGCGGGTGAGGCCGCGCCAATTGCGTGTCTTATGGTCAAAGCAGGGGATAAATTGCTTTTGCTGGGCGCTCTCGGCGCTTTGCGGGCGCTGGAGTACTACGCCCAGATCCTGCTCGAGCCAGTCAATCGCCTGGGGAATGCCGTGGACGAACGTCTGGACGAGTTCGGGGTCGGCAACGCCGCCGCCGACGGTCTGGATGGTGTCAATAAGGTCCTGTTCGTCGTCTTCGTCGACGGGGCCAATAAGGCCGAGGCCCCAGGTGCCCGGGAAAAAGCTCGATCCGCTCATGGTCTTGCCGGCGCTTGCGATGGCAACGGTCGCGCCCGCGCGTGCTGCTTCTATAGCGGCGCAAAGGCCCGCAATGCCAGATCCAATTACCAGTACATCAGTTGATTCCATGGGATTCCTTTCTCGTTCGCGCATTGTCGCATGGGTGATCGGCAAAGGCGTCGCAAAGATTGGATAAATCGGTAAAGGGCAAATATGGCAGGTGTGCGTCATGGACGCTCTGGCGTTCCATCTCGTCACATCTCGTATTTCGCCCCAACTGTTATATCGGCATTAGTCACCCTGCGACAGCGCAAACAAAAAGAGCCGCTACCTCGAAAGGTAGCGGCTCTAAAGCTCAACTGTATGAGCATCGCGCGGGCGCGATTAGGCCTTGAGGGCCTCCTCGACGGCGACAGCGCAAGCGACGGTGGCACCGACCATGGGGTTGTTGCCCATGCCGATGAGACCCATCATGTCGACGTGCGCAGGCACGGAGGAGGAACCGGCGAACTGGGCGTCGGAGTGCATACGGCCCATGGTGTCGGTCATGCCGTAAGAGGCAGGGCCGGCGCCCATGTTGTCCGGGTGCAGGGTACGGCCAGTGCCGCCACCAGAAGCGACGGAGAAGTACTTCTTGCCAGCCTCGATGCGCTCCTTCTTGTAGGTGCCAGCGACGGGGTGCTGGAAGCGCGTGGGGTTGGTGGAGTTACCGGTGATCGAGATGTCGACGTTCTCGTGCCACATGATGGCAACGCCCTCGCGGACGTCGTCGGAGCCGTAGCAGTTAACGGCAGCGCGGGGACCATCGGAGTAGGGGATGGTCTCGACGACCTTGAGCTCGCCCGTGTAGTAGTCGAACTGGGTCTTCACGTAGGTGAAGCCGTTGATGCGGGCGATGATCTGAGCAGCGTCCTTGCCCAGACCGTTGAGGATAACGCGCAGCGGCTTCTTACGAGCCTTGTTGGCGTTCAGAGCCAGGCCGATAGCGCCCTCAGCGGCAGCGAAGGACTCGTGGCCGGCCAGGAAGGCGAAGCACTCGGTGTCGTCGGAGAGCAGCATAGCGCCCAGGTTACCGTGGCCCAGACCGACCTTGCGGTCCTCGGCGACGGAGCCGGGAACGGTGAAGGCCTGGATGCCCTCGCCGATGATGGCAGCAGCCTCAGAAGCGGACTTGGCGCCACGCTTGACAGCGAGAGCGCAGCCGAGGGTGTAGGCCCACTCGGCGTTCTGGAAGGCGATGGACTGGGTGTTGTTGACGATCTCACGCGGGTTGAAGCCCTTGTCGGTGCAGATCTGCAGAGCTTCCTCGAGGGAGGCGATGCCGTTGTCGGCGAGGCACTTGTTGATCTTGTCAGCGCGGCGCTCGTAACCTTCGAACGTAACAGTCATAGTTATTTCCCTCCCTTTCTACTCGTGAACCGGGAACACGCTGGCGACGGAGTGAGTCTCCTCGTCGGTGCGCGGGTCGATGTACTTGGCAGCGTTCTCCCACTGACCATAGTGGCCCATAGCGCCAGCGATGGCCTCCTCGGGGGTCTTGCCGGCCTTGACGGCGTCGGTGAACTTGCCGAGGTTCAGAAACTCGAACGCGATGATCTCGTTCTTGTCATTGAGAGCCATGCGGGTGACGTAGCCCTGAGCGAGCTCGAGGTAACGAGCGCCCTTGGCCTTGGTGCCGAACATGGTGCCGACCTGAGAGCGAAGGCCCTTGCCGAGGTCGTCGAGGGAGGCGCCCACGGGCAGGCCGCCCTCGGAGAACGCGGTCTGGCTGCGGCCGTAAACGATCTGCAGGAAGATCTCGCGCATAGCGACGTTGATGGCGTCGCAGACGAGGTCGGTGTTGAGGGCCTCGAGGATGGTCTTGCCGGGAAGGATCTCGGAAGCCATGGCGGCAGAGTGGGTCATGCCCGAGCAGCCGATGGTCTCAACGAGGGCCTCCTCGATGATGCCGTCCTTGACGTTCAGCGTGAGCTTGCAGGCGCCCTGCTGAGGTGCGCACCAACCCACACCGTGCGTAAGACCGGAGATGTCGGAAATCTCCTTAGCCTGGACCCACTTGCCCTCCTCGGGGATGGGTGCGGGGCCGTGGTATGCACCCTTGGCAACGGGGCACATGTTCTCCACTTCCTGTGAGTACTGCATGCCTCTCCTCTCTATCGTGTTGGCGTCCCGTCTGGGGGTCGTGGCTGGCGATTGCCGGGCGACCCTTCGAAAGGGACATGACATGCAGCCCCTATAATACCGCGAAATGCACGGAATAATCGGCGAACGGCTCAGTTTTCGTAGCGAGAAGCGCGGAACTTTCAATTGAAACGATTTAACTGAGAATAATTCATTAGAAGCGCGTGTCTTATATTTGTCGTTTTTGGTCAGCTTGCGGAAACCTCGCATTGTCCGACCTGCGCCGAAGTGCCGTTCGCCGGTTGTTTACTGCCATTTGCCGTGCGCGGATGCCATTTTACGTGTTTGTTTTGATAGTACGCTTCAATCGTGGTGTATTGGAAGGCGCAAGTTGTTGCCGCTGAAGGGGGTGCCGTGCAGCGCGTTTGGAGAACGGTCACCGGCTTTTACCATGTTTGTGCCCGTGGCACCGGAAAGCAGATCATCTTTGAGACCGATGACGACCGGTGGGAGTTTTTGGAGCTAATGCGCGACTGCTGCCGTGATGCCGGTGTGACGGTCGTGGCGTGGTGCCTTATGAGCAGCCATGTGCACCTGGTACTCGCGGATTATGAGGACGCGATGAGTGCAGCCATGCAGCGGCTGCTGTTGACGTATGCTCGTCGGTTCAATAAGCGCACCGGGTGCGCGGGCTGCCTATTTCGTGAGCGTTTTGAGCGCTGCTCGCTCGATACCGACTGGCAGGTTATGGAGGCTATTCGCTCTGTACACGCCGATCCGCAGGAGGCGGGCGTTAGCCTAATCGAGCGTTATCCCTGGAGCAGCTTTGCGGAGCATCTGCGCGCTTACGACAGTGATGCGGCAGATGCTACGAGGGGATTTTCCGATCCTTCTTGCGTACTTGAGTTTTTTGGTTCTGCCGAGGCCTTTGCTGCCTATTCGCTTTCGACGCCCGAGGGCGGCGAGCCAACGCTGCGCGATATGAAAGAGACGGAGTGGGAACGCCATGCCTTTGCCGACAAGTTGGCGAAGAGCCTCGGGGCTCCGCTCCACGGGGTTAAAGCCGCGCCGCCTGCGTAGCGTAATGCCGTTATTGTTGGACTGCACGATGCCGGTTTCACGGTGCGTCAGATTGAGCGGTATACCGGGATTGGCAAAAGTACGGTTTCTCGTATTGTGCATGCTTATGCGCAGGTGGACGCGCAGGCCGAGGGCTCGAAATAAAGGCAGAAAAGAAAATGGCCGAATCGCGAAAGTTAAGCGATTCGGCCAACAGAATTCTTCAGATTTGAGACAACTGTTACTGATTATTTTGTCCCGTGAGCATGCCGTCGAGGGTTCGCCAGGCGAGCTCGGCGCATTTGACGCGGGCGGGCATGTGCGAGATGTCCTGGAGCTGGGCGGCCTCGTCCAGGTCTTCCAGGTCCTCCTCGGAGAGCTGCTCGCCACGGATCATGGCGAGGAAAAGCCCTGCCAGACGACGAGCCTCCTCGACCGTCTCGCCGGTGATGAGGTCGGCCATGATGTCGGCGCTGGCCTGGCTGATGGCGCAGCCGTGGCCGGTAAAGGAGGCCTCCTCGATCACGCCGTTCTCGACACGCAGCTGCAGAGTGAGCTCGTCGCCGCAGCTGGGGTTGATGCCGTCGTGCTCGTGCGTGGGGGCATCCATCTCGTACTTGTAGTCGGGGTGCGAGTTGTGCTCCATAAACGTGGTGGAGGTGTAGAGGTTACCCATTGAACGTGCTCCAAACGTGATGCAGGCCGGCGATGAACTTGTCGATATCGGCCTTGTCGTTGTAGAAGGCTACACTGGCTCGGCAGCAGGCAAGGTTCTCGACGCCCAGCCAGGTGAGCAGCGGCTGCGCGCAGTGGTGGCCGGCGCGGATGCAGACGCCGTCCATGTCCATGATGCTCGCGACATCGTGCGGGTGGATACCCTTGACGTTAAAGCTGACGACGCCGTGATGGTTGTCCCAATAGATGGAGCCGATGATCTGGACAAAGTCGAGCTGCATGAGCTCGCCCATCAGGTAGTGGACGAGTGCCTGCTCGCGTGCCTGGATGTTTTCGTAGCCCACCGTGTTGACCAGGTAATCAAGCGCCGCACCCGTGGCGAAGATGCCGGCGGCGTCCTGCGTGCCGGCCTCGAACTTCTCGGGGACGGGAGCCCAGACGGCGTCCTGCTCGGTGACCGAGTCGATCATCTCGCCACCGGTAAGCATGGGCGGCATGGCGTTGAGCAGGTCCATCTTGCCCCACAGCACGCCGATGCCCATGGGACCCATGGCCTTGTGCGCACTGAAGGCAAAGAAGTCGGCGCCCAGGTCGGCGACATCGACCGGCATGTGCGGCAGCGACTGTGCACCATCGACGACCAGATAGCCACCGTACTTGTGCACGAGCTTGCCGAGGTTCTTGACCGGGTTCTCAACGCCCAGGACGTTAGAGACCTGACCCACGGCCAAGATCTTGGTCTTGGGGCCCACCTTGGACAGAACCTCCTCGGTCGTGAGCTGGCCGGTCTTGGTGGGGTAGAGGTAGACGAGCTTGGCGCCGGTCTCGCGGCAGACCTGCTGCCACGGAATCAGGTTGGAGTGGTGCTCCATGATGGTGATGACGACCTCGTCGCCCGGCTCGAGGACTGTGGGCGCAAAGCTCTTGGCGACCAGGTTGAGCGACTCGCTGGTGTTGCGGGTGAAGACGACTTCGTTGGCCTGGGCGGCGCCGATGAGGTCGGCGATCTGCTGGCGGACCTTGGCGATGGCATCGGTGGCCTCGACGGACAGCGAGTACAGGCCGCGCAGGGGGTTGGCGTTCATGCGCTGGTAGAAGTCGCGCTCGGCGTCGAGCACGCAGGTGGGGCGCTGCGCGGTGGCGGCGCTATCGAGGAAGGCGATCTCGGGATGCTGCTGGAACAGCGGGAACTGCGCCTTGTAGGGATTCGTCTCGATGTCGACGGTAGGCCAGCCGCGCGAGGCCTCGTCGCTGGCGTCGAGCTCCATAGGCTCCGGTGCGGTACAGGTATCGCATTTAACGTGCTCGGTATCGATCATGCGAGCTCCTCTTCAAAGTTATCGATCAGGTTGTTGCCCAGACGGACGACGGCGGCGCGGGTGCGCTCATCGGTGGCGGAAAGCGCGGCGTCCTCCAGCTTGGCGCGGATGAACAGGTCCTCGGCGGCGTTTTGGTCGAGGCCGCGGCAGGCGAGGTAGAACAGCTGCTCGTCGCGGACGTGGCCGATGGTGGCGCCGTGGTTGGCGGCGACGTCGTCCTCGTCGCACAGGATGACGGGGACGGTTTTGTTGTCGACGCCCTTGTTGGCGAGCAGCACGGTCTCGCGCTCGGTGCCGGTTGCGCCCTTGCAGCCGTGCACGAGGTCGATGGTGCCGCGGTAGACCTTCTTGGACGTGCCAGTCAGCACGCCGTTGGCGTCGATCTCGCACTCGGTCTTACGACCGCGGTGGCGCAGCTCGTAGTTAAAGTCGCGCACCTGTTCGCGGGCGCCCAGGTAATCGGTGTCGATCGTCACCTTAGCGGTGTCGCCCAGCAGGTCGCCGGCAAGGCCGGTGGCGCTGGCACCGGCACCCAGGATGGTGTGCTGCACGTTGACGCGCGCGCCCTCGTCCAAGAAAAGGCCGGTGTCGTCGAGCGCGATCCAGCTATCGTCGAGCGTCTGCGTGCAGGTCACGTTGACGGTGGCGTACTCGTGGGCGCACACGCGCAGCACGGAGCCCACGACGCCCTCGCCGGTAACGGGGGAGTCCAGGGCGATGTTCAGGTCGAGCGTTGCCTGCGGGCGGGTGACGACATCGATAGCGGCGATGGCTGCGGCGGCGTCGATGCCGCTAACGCGTACGGTAACCGTGGCGTGCTGATAGGCGGGCACGTCGATGACGATGCGCTTGGTGGCGTGATCAGCCAGATAGGTGTAGGCAGCCTCGCCCATGCCGGTCTCGAAGGCCTCGGCGGGGGAGAGCTCCTCCTCGAGCTTGATGGCGCCGGCCTGGTAGACAGAGGTGGCGGGCACGTCGAGCTCAGTCTCGGGCGTGATGCGGGCGCGGTCGGCGGCGTCGCCGGGGGCGGAGGCACGGCGCTCGGGGAAGCGCTCGGCCATGGCGTCCATGGCGGTGTCGAAGGCGTCGGCAGCGCCGGAGAACTGCTCGTCCAGGCCCTCGACCTCAATGGCTTCGGCGGGAGCGGTGGCAAGCTCGTCCGAAAGCTCAAGCTTGGTCTGGTTCATCTTGAGCCAGCCCCAAGTGGCAGCCGGCATCGCGTTGACTTGCTCGAGCGTGGTAGCAGCGGTGTTGGTTTCCTGTTTCATTATCCGATCGCTCCTTCCATCTCGAGCTTGATCAGGTTGTTCATCTCGACGGCGTACTCAAGCGGCAGCTCCTTGGAGACCGGGTTGGCAAAGCCGTTGACGATCATGGTGCGGGCCTCTTCCTCCGAGATGCCGCGGCTCATCAGGTAGAACACCTTGTCGTCGCCGATGCGGCCGATGGTGGCCTCGTGGCCGATGTCGACATTCTTGGCGCGGATGTCCATGGCGGGGATGGTATCGGAGCGGCTTTGGTCGTCGAGCATCAGCGACTGGCAGCTCACGGTTGCCTTGGAACCCTCGGCCTTAGGCGTGGCCACGATGGAGCTGCGGAAGGTCTGGATGCCGCCACTCTTGGAGATGCCCTTGGTCTCGACGGTTGCCGAGGTCTCGGGTGCGTTGAGCACGACCTTGCAGCCGGTATCGAGGTTCTGGCCGGCGCCGGCAAAGGTGATGCCGGTAAAGCTCGAGCGGGCGCGGCGGCCGTTGAGCACGCTCATGGGGTAGAGGTAGCCCACGTGACTGCCGAAGGAGCCGCTGATCCACTCGATGTCGCCGTCCTCGTCCACGCGCGCACGCTTGGTGTTGAGGTTGTACATATTCTTGGACCAGTTCTCGATAGTCGAGTAACGCAGGTGCGCGCGCTTGCCCACAAAGAGCTCGACAGCGCCGGCATGGAGGTTGGCCACGTTGTACTTGGGCGCGGAGCAACCCTCGATAAAGTGCAGGTCGGCGTCGTCCTCGACAATGATGAGCGTGTGCTCAAACTGGCCAGCGCCCTTGGCGTTAAGGCGGAAGTAGCTCTGCAGCGGAAAATCGAGCTTGGTGCCCTTGGGCACGTAGACAAACGAGCCGCCCGACCACACGGCACCATGCAGGGCTGCAAACTTGTGGTCTGTGGGCGGGATGAGCGTCATAAACTTCTCGTGGATGAGCGGCTCCCACTGCGGGTCGTGCAGGGCCTCCTCGATGCCGGAGTAGACGATGCCCATCTTGGACGCGGTGTCCTGCATGTTGTGGTAGACGAGCTCGGAGTCGTACTGCGCGCCGACGCCCGCCAGGTAGCTGCGCTCGGCCTCGGGAATGCCCAGGCGCTCAAAAGTGTTCTTGATGTCGTCGGGCACCGACTCCCAGTCGTGCTTTTGGTCAGTGTTTGGCTTAACGTAGGTGACGATGTTGCCCATGTCCAGGCCCTCGATGGAGGGACCCCACGTCGGATCCGGGAAGCGGTTAAAGATCTCGAGGGACTTGAGGCGCAGGTCGAGCATCCACTGCGGCTCGTCCTTCTTGGCACTGATCTCGCGAACGATGTCGGGCGTGATACCGGCGTCGAGGCGCTCGAATCCCTCCTCGCCATAGGTGAAGTCGTAGAGGCTGCGGTCGATGTCCGCGACCTCGGTGCGGTTCTTGGTCATTGCGTCGCCCCTTTACGCCTGATGCTCGGCAGCGGCGGCCTCGGCCTGGGCGCGCTGCTCGGCGGCCTCGCGCTCGAAGGTCTCAAAGCCGTTCTTGTCGATCCAGGGGATCAGCGAGGCGTCGTCCTCGCGCACGATGTGGCCCTTGACCATAACGTGGACGCGGTCGACATCCAGGTGCTCCAGGATGCGCGTGTTGTGCGTGATGATGAGCATGGAGCCGTCGCAGCTCTTGCGGTAGGCGTCCATGCCGTGACTGACGGTGGACAGGGCGTCGACGTCCAGGCCGGAGTCGGTTTCGTCCAGGATGGCAAGCTTGGGCTGTAGCAGCAGAAGCTGGAGCATCTCGACCTTCTTTTTCTCGCCGCCCGAGAAGCCCACGCCCAGCTCGCGGTTGAGGTAGGCAGTGTCCATGTTGAGTTCGGCCGCGAGCTCCTTGACGCGACGGCGGAACTCCTTGCCCTTCATCTCCAGGCCGGGACGGCCGGCGATGCTGGCGCGCAAAAAGCTCGACAGCGGCACGCCCGGGATCTCGACCGGGGCCTGGAAGCTCAGGAACAGGCCGGCGCGCGAGCGTTTGTCGGTGGTGAGCTCGGTGATGTCCTGGCCGTCAAAGACGATGCGGCCGTCCTGCACGGTGTAGACGGGGTCGCCCATGACCAGGTGGCCGAGGGTGGACTTGCCGGCGCCGTTGGGTCCCATCAGCACGTGGGTCTCGCCGGCGGCGACGTTGAGGTTGACGTTGTGGAGGATGGTCTTTTCGTCCACGGAGGCGGTCAGACCTTCGATGGAAAGCAGCGGATTTGCGCTCATGCTGTCCCTCTCTGTATATGGTGTACTCATAGGTGTACTAAACCCTAGGAATCTTCTCGGAATAAAGTTACTATGGGTTCGGCGTTAGTCAAGGGAAAACCCGACTAATCCACTCGACTTTTTAGATGTGGGACATAATAATCAGGCTTGTTTGCCCCGCGTGCATAAGATTTGGGACAAACAAGCCTGGTATTTTGTCCCGGCAACGATGAGAGGGTAGGTATGCTCATTTCTTCTAAGGGCCGCTATGCCCTCCGTCTGATGATCTATATCGCAGCGCTTGGTGACGTCGAGGGCAAAATCGCCTTGCGCGAGGTTGCCGACCGCGAGCACATCTCGCAAAAGTATTTGGAGCAGCTGGTCCGTCCGCTTATGAAGGCGGGCCTGCTTAGGAGCGTGCGCGGTAAGGGCGGCGGCTACATGATGGCTAAGGACCCGGCCGAGGTGCGCGCCGGCGACATCCTGCGTGCCGTCGAGGGCAGCACGGCTCCGGTGGCGTGCGACGGCATCGACAACAGCTGTACCCGCAGCGACCTGTGCTCGACCGTTAAGTTCTGGCGCGGGCTGGACGACGTGATCGAAAAGTACGTCGACGGCGTGACGTTGGCCGACTTAGCCGCCGTCCCCGAGATCAACTTTGACATTAAGCTGTAGGGGTGCAAATGGCATCTCTCGACAAGGTGTACAAGCAAATCGAAGATTTTGCTCGGGAATGTGACGCCGAGAAGGTTGTGCTGTTTGGCTCTCGCGCTCGAGGTGACAGCTTGCCTAAGAGCGATATTGACATCGCCGTAGCAGGTTGCCGGGATTTCGGCCGTTTCTCATATTTGATCGAGGAGCGTCTTGATACTCTTTTAGATGTAGATGTCGTCAATCTCGACGAGTCCTTATCGCAGCAATTGCTCGATGAAATTGCCAGGGATGGTGTGATTCTGTATGAAAAAATATGAGAACTTTGCCAGCGCCTTGGCGAATCTTGAGGATGCGCCTAATCAGGATCTCAACAATGATTTTGTTCAGAGTGGATTGATTAATAAGTTCAATCTTCAATTTGAACTGAGCTGGAAGCTCCTTAAGCGTCTGCTCGAGTATGAGGGTGCCACGCTTGCCGCGTCGGGGTCTCCTCGTGCCATCTTGAAGGAGTCCTACCGATTCTACGACTTTATTGATGAGGCAGCCTGGCTAGATATGCTCAGAGACCGCAATACGAATGTCCATATCTATGACAACAAGCTCGCTCAAGATTTGATTCAGCGTATCTTGAACGTCTATATCCCCGCTTTCTGTCAGCTGAGAGACGGGCTGATGGAGCGTTACGGCGAGCTTCTGCTGGCTCCCGACGACCAGTTTGCTTAATTCCTTTAGATTTCGCGGAGGGCTGTTGCCGTTTACCGATGGGTTGTTGTGCAACAAACGGGGAGCTGTAATACTGAAACCATCTTTGCAAACTGCACTTTAACTACACCAATGCAGGGAGGATGTATGCAACCCAAGCATTCCGCGATTGTTGCGGGCCTGACGTTGGCGCTTTCGTTTGGCGCCGTTGCCGCACCCGCAACCGCTATAGCCGAGGAGCCCACGCCGGGCGTTGCCTCGGATGCCACCGATATCGATAAGGGCCTTTATACCCAGCAGTCCTTCTCGGGCGTGCTGAGGTCGGTTCAGGGTGTTTCGTTTGTCAACGTGACCACCGAGATGAAGTACTTCACCAAATATGAGAGCCATGGCAACTATAACCAGGGCTTTTCGTATGGCGACGGCTATAACGCGCTGGGTTATTACCAGTTCGACCGTCGTTGGTCGCTCATTCCGTTTATGAAGCAGGTCTATAACTACGATTCTGCTAAGTACGGCATGCTTAAGGCTGCAATCGATCGCGGCAGCGAGATTTCCAACGCGAACAACCCCATGTATGCGAACGGCCAGCTCACCGAGCTTGGCCGTATTGCGCAGGAGGCCTTCCAGGGCGCTTACAACACCGATCCTACTGAGTTCTCGGCGCTGCAGGATGCCTATGCGTACAACTCGTACTATGCCGTGACCGAGTCGTGGCTCAAGAGCGCTCTTGGCATTGACATCTCCGGCCGTGCCGACTGCGTCAAGGGCATGGTGTGGAGTATCACCAATATGTGCGGCACCGGTGGCTGCCAGGACTTTTTCCGTTTGGCAAACCTTTCCAACAGCATGACCGACCGCGAGTTTGTGACGGCGCTTTCCAACAGCGTGGTCAATAATGTGGCGACCAAGTATGCAAGCCAGCCCCAGTACCACGAGGGCTGGAAGAACCGTTACCGCAACGAGCTCAAGGACTGCCTGGTCTATATCGCCGAGGACGAGGCCGCCGCGGCAACGCCCGTGGAGCCTGAGCCCGCGCCGGCGCCCGGTCCGAGCATGGCGCCCGCTGCTCCCGCCGCACCGACACCTGGTACCGATGACGATGCGGGCGACGATAACAATACGGATGCGCCCTCGACTGATGCAGGCAGCGATGATGCCGGTAACGGCGGGGCTGCGTCTGGTGGCGCTGCATCTGGCGATGTTTCGGGCGATTCGTCGACTTCTGGCTCCGATGGCGCTACGAATGGCACGACTTCTGGCTCTACCGATGCGGGTGCTTCCAACGGCGCTGGCGATTCCTCTACCGATGTGGGCTCCTCTAACGGTTCTGGTTCCGATGTCTTCGAGGAAGGTTCGAACGAGGGCTCCGATGCTGGCGATTCCTCGACGGAAAACAAGCCTTCTACCGGCGAGCAGCTTGGCTCTATGTTGGGCTCATCTTTGATGGCGGGCATTAACGGCGGCTCTTCTTCTGATGAGGGATCGTCTGAGCAGGGCTCCGGCTCTAATGCCAACGGTGCTGCTGATGCTTCAGCCGGTGCGGGTGCGAAGCAATCCGACGCTGATGCCCAGAAGGCCGGTGACAAGGGCGGTACTACGACCACCGCGACGACCAAGACCTCGGGTGGCAATATGCCCAGGACGGGCGACCTCATCGTGATGGCGAGCCTTGCGAGCGCGAGCTTGGCCACGCTGGGTGCTACGTCTATCGTGAGCGGTAAACATAAGCTCGATCAGCAGAATAAGGCTGCTGATGAGGACGGTTCCGAGGAGTAGCTTCTCGCTTGCCGAATAACAATAAGAGTCGGGACGGGGTCCGGTGCGAATGCATCGGACCCTGTTTTGTTGTGCAACGATTAGTTATGCCCCCTCACACCTTATGTTGCTACCGTTGCCCGATATGTTTGCGTGGCGACATCAGTACGCGCGAGGCAGTCATTACAATTGGCATCATGCTGCGATTTAGGGGGAACTTTTTGGTGTCTGAACAGGTAAATTATGGTTGTGCTGCCGGCTTTGGCGTGCGTCTAATCGGCTGTACAGACGATGTGGTTTTGCCGATTGACATGCACGACTATATGGAGGCTCTTGATTGCTGCATGCTGGTCGACAAGACCATGTTTATTGCCGATGTGCTAGATTGCGGTCCGTCCGTTATGGTGTGCTGCCGACCCGAGGGTTTTGGCAAGAGCATGAATTTGTCGATGCTCAAGGCTTTTCTGGAGCGTCCCGCGGTCGGTCGTGCTGGTCGGAGCTTGTTTGCCGATACTCAGATTTGGGATGCGGACGGCGGGCGCTATCGGGACGAGTACGCTTGCTATCCGGTGATATCGCTGGACTTTTCTGGCGCTGCGAGGCGTGGTGCCGCTGTTGCCGGCGTCGTGCGCGATGCTCTTTCGGGTGAATGCGCTCGTCTGCTGGCACTCTTGGAAGCTCCGGATTTAGCGCGAGATAAGGTGCGTCACATCGAACGCGTTGCGCGTGGCGTAGCGAGCGAGTCCGAGGTTGACTCGGTGCTTGGTGTGCTCATTGAACTGCTGGAGATGGCCTGCGATGAGCAGGTCGTATTGCTCGTTGATGGGTACGACGCGGCGTGGTTGGACCGTTCGAACGCGAGGGGCGCGTCCGGCCCCGGTCCAGCGGAGCTGCTCGACCGTGTGTTGTTCGACGCCATTGCCGCCGCGGGTCATTCGCTACGGTTGACGTGTCTGATGGGGGAGCGTCCCGGCCCTGCCGAAGCGGCGCTTTCTTCGCGCGGCTGCTCGTATTGTCTTTCGACGCCGCTTTCGACGTGGTGTGACCGTTGGTTCGGCTTTTCGGATGCCGAGGTCGAGGCTCTACTGAATCATGCTGGACGCGAGGAATTCCTGGATGATGCGCGTGAATGGCTCGAGGGATATCGGCTTGGCAGGGCCTATTGCTCGAGTCCGGCACGTGTGATTGGCTTTCTGGACCGAGGCTGCACAGCGCCTGTGCGAGCCGATCTGTATGGGTATGCCGATTGCCTGAGTAGGGTAATTTGTGACTGGAATCTTGACCGCCTTTCGGCTCTGTTCGATTTGCTCGAGGCCCATGGATGCGTTGAGGTCCCGCTTTGTTTTGGCGCTACGGGGCCAGAGACCTCGTCTGATGATGACCTGTGGACGGAGCTGTATCTGTCCGGTTTCCTGACGACGGATATGACTGAGGAGCCAGAGCATGGCAATCGCATCCGTGTTCTGCGGTTGCC
The DNA here is from genome assembly GCA_905215815.1 of uncultured bacterium. Classification (GTDB taxonomy): domain Bacteria; phylum Actinomycetota; class Coriobacteriia; order Coriobacteriales; family Coriobacteriaceae; genus Collinsella. The sequence goes on from CAJMRN010000013.1 coordinate 19,226, forward strand.
CAATAATGAGCTTCGCCAAGCCTTGCGTCTGGTGATTATTGAGTGGTTTGAGTGCGCTGCCGAAGACATTCGAGACGTCGATGCGTTTCGCGACGGGTTGTGCCGTGGGGACGAGGATGCGGTGAGACAAGCGCTCGATTGCATCCTGGGAGATGCGGGAATTGGTGTGACCGACCCAGATGCGCCGCTGCCATATCACCTGCTCTTGCAGGGGCTCTGCTTTGGCTTGCCGGGCTATGCCAATCCTGCCTCGAGGCGAAAGCGTGGCGCGAATCGCTGGGACATCCAGGTTTTCCCTACGGGCGCCGTGCTTGACGTGGCAGACACGATCGGTATGCTCGACGAGCGTCCGTTGATAACGATCAACATGATGTATGACCCCGACGTGGACGCGCTCGGCCTGGAGCTGCTGGCCGTTCAGGCGCTGCTCGACATAGAGCGCGACGGTATCGACAAGATTCGCGTACCGCGACCCGGTATGGGCCGTATGCGCTGGGGATTCGGGTTTGACGGGCGTCGTGTGGCAGCGGTGTGCCAGCGGCTGTAGGGGCAGGCGATACTGCAGGGTGCCCGCTACTCTGCGTCCTTCATGGGCGGCATGGGCTTCCAGTCGGGATCCTTGATGATCTTGCGGGCGTCTTTCATGCCGCGGCGCAGCGCCGGGATGCCGGTCTTGAAGCATTTGTCGACGGCTGCCAGACGAATGAACTCCTTGCAGAAGGTCGCGGCGTTGCCCAAGCGGAACAAGATGGGGTGGTAGTCGCCGTAAATCTGCATGTAGCGGGCCAAAAAGCCGCGATTGCGCATGATGTAGTAGCGGTTGGTGTCGCTCGTGGAGTTGAGCTGACGTTTGCCGGCGATGTCCCAGTTAGAGACGGCGCGGGCGCGCTTGAGCACCACGTCGGCAACCACGGCGGCGGGGAAATGCTGGCTGGCAACATAGCCGTAGCAGGCATCGTCGCCGTAGATGAAAAAGCGCGCATCGGGCAGGCCGATCTTGTCGACTACGCGGCGCGAGAACAGGCCGCCTTCAAAGCACAGCTGGTTCATGGCGCGGTAGCCGTCGGGGCCCAAGTCCCACTTGGCGATGGGGTTGGGGATTCCAAGCGAAAGGATGAGCTGGTACTGCCAAAAGAACGCGCCGCCATCGAAGTCCAGACGCGAACCCTGGATGACGTCGTAGCGGTCCGTCCACTTTGCTAGGCGCTCAATGCCCTCGGGGATGACGAGCACGTCGTCGTCCATGACCCAAAACCACTGAGCACCCAGGTCGTAGGCGCACTTGGTGCCGGCGGAGAAGCCACCCGCGCCGCCGCCGTTTTCGAGCTGCGGGGCGTAGATGACGCGGTCGGTGCCGCCCTTTGTATCGGGCTGATCAGTGTCGATGCCCCACAGGTTGGCGAGGCGCTCGTTGAATGCGGCGCACATGGCCTCGGTCTCGCGCGAATTCTCGTTGTCGACGATCACGATACGCCAAGGCGTTGCCGTGAGCTCGGTCATGGAGTCGAACAGGTTGGCCAGGAGCTCCTGGCGCTTGTAAGTGACGACGACGATGGCGAGCTTGTCGATGGGAGCGGGGAGGGTGGAGGTCATGGGGAATATATCCTTTCACGCGCGGCGGGCGAGCGCTACGCGGAAGCTATCGAATGCGTCCGTTGGACGGCACCTATTGTAAAGGGTCGCTGCGCCATGTTTGCAAGGTTTGAATAAAACGCAGGAACCTGCCATGGGTATGGTGACCGCGATTTAGCGCAGCGGTTCGATGGATATGTTGCGTGCGGCTTTGGGCTGCATGACTTCCTTTCGCTTCGGTTTGCCTCTGCGGGCTCCATAGATTATATAAACGCCCGCGGGCGGGACGACCCTTTGATACCATGAAACGACAGGTATTTCCTAAGGAGCACATTTGTCTACTAACGCCTCTGGCAGCCCTGTTCTGTCGCTGCTTATTCCCATTTACAACGTTGAGCGCTACCTGCGCGAGTGCCTCGATTCCGCCGTGGCGCAGACGCTCAAGGACATCGAGATCATCTGCATCAACGATGGCTCTACCGACAACTCTCCGGCGATAATCCGCGAGTACATGGAGCGCGACGCGCGCGTGAAGATGATTGACAAGGCCAACAGCGGCTACGGCGACTCGATGAACCGTGGCCTGGAGATGGCTCGCGGCAAGTACGTGGGCATTCTGGAGTCCGATGACTTTATGGCGCTCGACGCCCTGGAAAAACTCGTGTCGGCGGCCGAGCGCTTCGGTGCCGATTTTGCAAAGGCGAATTTTGACTTCTACTGGTCCAAGCCCGAGGAGCGCCGTTCGCTGCACGAGATGTTTAAGGCAAGGGACTGTGGCAAGCCGGTGCACCCGAGCAATACGACGCAGTTCTTTAAGCAAAAGCCGTCGATTTGGTCGGCCGTGTACCGCCGTGATTTTCTTGAGCGCAACGGCATCAAGTTCCTGCCGACTCCGGGAGCATCCTTTCAGGACACGTCGTTTGCCTTTAAGGCGATCGCATGCGCCGACAAGGCCGTTTACCTGCACGATGCCGTGCTTTCGTATCGTCAGGACAACGAGAACTCCTCGGTCAATTCTTCGGCTAAGGTCTTTTGCGTCAATACCGAGTATGCCGAAATCGAGCGCTGGATCCAAGAAGATTATGCTCGCGACCACGCAATCGATGACGTCGCCCGCATGCTCAAGTTCAATCAGCTCATTAAATACGATTCGTATATGTGGAACTATGTGCGCTTGGCACCCAAGTTCTATAAGGAGTTCCTGGTGCAGATGGCCAAGGAATTCCAAGCGGCCTTGGACGCCGGGGAGTTTTCGCTGGACGATCTTAAGCCGTGGAAGCGCGCGAATCTTGCTGCCATCCTCAAAGATCCTGAGGGCTGGGTTGACGAGCATCCGACTTTTGCGACGGATGGTGCCTTGGGACGCGCCAAGTACTACGCATCGGTTGGAGGCCCCGGCGTGGTCGCCGCCTTCCTCATTGAATCGCTGAGGGGGTAGGTCGGTATGGGAGAGGCCTCGATTCCCAAAGCGACTATTGTCGTTCCCGTATACAACTCCGCGCGCTCCATTCAGAGATGCCTCGACTCGCTGGTGACACAGTCCGAGCGCTCGATTCAGGTTGTCTGTGTCAACGACGGTTCGGTTGACGATTCGCTGAGTGTCTTGCGTCAAATTGCGCAGGCCGACGACCGTGTGCTGGTGATTGACCAGGAAAACGCTGGCGTCTCGTGCGCTCGAAATGCCGGTATCGATGCCGCCAAGGGCGAGGTGGTTTTCTTTATAGATGCCGACGATTACATCGACGCCCAGACGGTCGAGTGCGTGTTGCATGCCATGGAGTCTGCAGATGCCGAGGTCGCCGTTTTTGGCGGCGTCTGCGAGCCGTCCGACGCCGCACCCAAGCGGGTCCGGCAACTCATGAGCCCCAAGGCGGGCACTTTTGGCGCCCGTGACCCCCAGTTACTGTTCCACGCAAATGCACAGCCCTATGCATGCCGCGCGGCTTTTTCGCGCGAGCTGCTCAATCGCGAAGGCATTCGCTTCGCCTCTGGCTTGGCCTTGGGCGAGGACGTTGTGTTCCAGTTCGCAGCTTACGCGCTGGCCTCAAAGACTGTTGTCATGCCGGACAGGTTCTACCACTACGTGATGGAGAACGAATCGGCGACGCACGAGTTCAACAGTGCCGAGGCCCGCGCCAAAAAGCTCGACGCACACATGAAGATGCTCGAGGAAGTTTTGGAAGATTGGGCGGGTTACGGCCTTTTGGACCTGTGCCCCGGAGAGCTGATCACCTGGTTCTTGGACCTTCTCGTGTTTGATTTGGCGCGCTTGGATGCCGATGGTTTCCGTCGCGTGGCCGGTCGCGTCAATATGGATTTCACGACGTTTTTGGGAACGGAGTGGGCGGATATGCCTGCTAAGGGCGCCGTTTGCCGTGTTGCCCATAAGCTCGCTGCGGCGACCTCGGGCGTTTCGATGGCAGACGCCACGCTGTTCTATCTTTCGACCCGCGGTCTCAAGGCCTGCCTGGAACGCTTTATCTAATTCTGGGCGCTGCCGCGCGCCATTGCTTCGCTGCTAAAATATCCCTGTTACACGCTATTCAACAGGAGGTTCTCTTGCAGAACTCTGATACCCCTAAAGTTTCGCTGCTTGTTCCCATCTGCAACGTTGAGCGCTACCTGCACGAGTGCCTCGATTCAGCCATTGCTCAGACGCTCAAGGACATCGAGATCATCTGCATCAACGACGGATCTACCGATAGCTCGCCGGATATCATTCGCGAGTACATGGAGCGCGATGCGCGCGTCAAGATTATTGACAAGGCCAACAGCGGCTACGGCGACTCGATGAACCGCGGCCTGGAGATGGCGCGTGGCGAGTACGTGGGCATTTTGGAGTCCGATGACTTTATGTTCGAGGATTCGCTTCAAAAGCTGGTTGCCAAGGCCGACGCCGAGCATGCTGATGTCGTTAAGGGCGACTTTTACTTGTACTGGTCTGCGCCCAGCGAGCGCCGCGAGCTGTTTGGAATTATTGACGAGCATATGACGGGCGCCGCGTATCGCCCCGTCGATCGCCCGGGCATTTTCTATCGCAAGCCTTCCATTTGGTCGGCTATCTATCGGCGCGAGTTCCTCAACGACAATCAGATTCGGTTCCTTCCCACGCCGGGCGCCTCGTATCAGGATGCGGGTTTTAACTTTAAGGTCTGGGCATGCGCCGAGCGCGCTGCGTTTATTGCGGATCCCATTTTGTGCTATCGCCAAGACAACGAGAAGAGTTCCGTTAATTCGCCCAACAAGGTGTTTTGCGTGTGCGACGAATATGCCGAGATGCAGCGCTTTTTGGATGGGCGCCCCGAGCTTAAGGCTCGGCTTCAGGGCATTTTAATGCGCATGAAGGTCGATACGTACCGCTGGAATGATGAGCGTCTGGTCGATGGGTTGCGCGAGCAGTTTTGGGAGAAGGCATCGCCCGAGCTCAAGGCCGATTGGGATGCTGGTCGCTTTGACCTGTCACTGTTCGATCCGCGCGGCGAGACCGACCTGCGTTTGATGGTCAAGTCGCCCCGTGCCTATATCGATTCGCGCTTTGATTTTAAGAAGCCGGGCAAGCTCAATACGTTTAAGCACTACTTTAAGATCGGCGGCCTGCCGCTGGTTTGGCGCGTGCTGACGTATCAGCGCGCCTACGGTGATAATCCGCATCCCGACGACGTGCCGGCGGCACAGTAGGAGCGCGTGATTATGGCTACCCCTAAGATTTCCGTCGTCGTTCCCATCTACAAGGTGGAGGAGTGCCTGTCATGGTGCCTGGACTCCCTACTCGCGCAGGATATGCCCGGTTGGGAAGGTGTTCTGGTCAACGATGGCTCGCCGGATGGGTCGCGCGACATCGCCGTTGCCTATTGCGAAAGGGACACGCGTTTTAAGCTTGTCGATAAGCCCAACGGTGGTTTGTCGAGCGCCCGCAATGCAGGTATCGCTGCGTCCTCGGCTCCTATCGTCGCGTTCTTGGATTCCGACGACCGCTTTACGCCCGATGCGTGCCGCGTGATCGTCGATGCCTTTGAGCGTGAAGATTGCGACGTTTTGACCTTTGGCGCGAACCCGTATCCGGTGGAGGCGGGCTATCCGTGGCTTAACTATGTGCTGAGCCCGCGCGACGTTTCGTTTGAGGGCTATAGCTCCGACCTGCTGTTTAAGGAAGCGTCTCGCCCCTTTGCATGGCGCACCGCTTGCAAGCGCGCTTTTTTGCTGGGCAACGGGATCGTGTTCGACGAAACCGTTAAGTATGGCGAGGATCAGGTCTTTGATTTTGCCGTCTATGGTCGTTCGCGCAAAACCGCGCTTATCTCGAACAAGCTGTACGACTATCGCGTGGCACGCAAGGGCTCGCTCATGGACACCATGCGCTATGACGATGAGACGCGTTTGCTTGAGCACGTGAAGATATACTCCGCGGTGCTGGCCGATTGGCGCCGTGATGGGCTCGATGCCCAGTATGCCGATGACTTGGCGTACTTACTGTGTGATCTGGTGCTGTACGATGCGCTCAGGCTCCTGGGCTCGGGCTGCGGCAAGGTGTTCGCTGCCGTTACCGCGGCGCTTGACAGTTCTGCCGTGGGCAGTGATGCTGCGCTTGCGCAATGCGATCCTTCTGTTGCCGCCATGGTGCGTGCGGCGCTTGTCGGTAAGGCTCCTGCTGCTCGTTTGTGCAAAAAGCTCATGTTCAATTACGACGTCTTGAGATTTGGGCGCCTGGGCGCGTGCAAGCGCATGGCTGCGAACGCCCTGGGAAAGCGAGAAGTGTAGATGAGTATCAAGCGTTTGGCGCTTTGCCGCAGCCAGGGCCGCCTGTTCGTGCTGCTTCGTTTTGTCGGCCAGGATATCGCGGGGCTTATTGAGCAGGAGGGTCCCCAGGCTTTTGCTTATGCGACGACCGATGGCGCTTGCGTTCCGTCTTTGGTACTGCCGGTCGATCATGGCCGTGTGCTTGCGCTTTGTCCCTCCGTTGCCGATTATGAGCGCGAACTCGCTGTCTTGGTGCTTCCGTTTATGGACGGCTCTACAATTGATATCTCATTTACGTCCGGCGACAAAAGGTTGGGCTCTATTCGCCTTGATAGTCGTATTGCCAAGTTGGAATCTAAGATTAACTACAAAGCAAAGCCTGCGATGTGCGCGCTCGTTCGCGATGCGCAGCGCGGCGAGTGCTGCGGCCGCTACGAGATCGATGCCGTTCGTTATTTAGCGGCAGATGAGGGCGCCGTTTGGCGCTATGAGGTCAAGTGGGCGGGAGATCCCCAGTGCGCCCCTGAGCTCCAGATCTTCGATACGCACATGAATGCGATTGATGCCACCGTGCATGTGTTTGAGTCGCAGGTCGATGTGCCGCAGCTCAACGGTTGCCGCGTCAATAAAACGTATCTGAGCGTTGAGATGCCTCAGGATATACGAGATTTTGTCGCGATTGTGAGTGATCCCACGGGCCAGATTCGGAGCGGGTTTTGCGCCATGGATGGTCGTCTGTACAACGGCATTGTCGACGACAGCTGGAATCGCATGAAGGATGCACGCGCGGACGACGCCGCTTATCGACGCTGGTTTGAGCAGCATCGCGCGAAGCCGGGCGACCTGGCGTGCCAGCACGTTGCTTTGGCGGCTTTTGCTTACCGACCGCTCGTGAGCATTGTGGTGCCGTGCTATAAGACCGATCGGGTCTACCTGCGTGAGCTGCTGGACTCTGTGCTATCCCAGAGCTACGACAACTGGGAATTGCTGCTTATGGACGCCTCGCCCGAATGGGACGCGGTGTCCAATCTTGCGGCCGCCGCCAATGACGAGCGGGTTCGTCGTGTTGAGCTGCCTGGCAACGGCGGCATTGTGCTCAACACCAACGCCGGCATTCAGCAGGCGTCGGGCGACTACATCGCATTCTTAGACCATGACGACATTCTGGAGCCGGATGCGCTGTTCCGCTATATCGCCGCGTTGAACAAAGCAGCAGAGGGGGAGCGTTCGCAGGTCCTGTTCTGTGACGAGGACATGTTCCAGAAAACGGGGGAGTGGGGTCAGCCGGTCTTTAAGACGCAACTCAACGTCGACCTGCTCTATAGCCATAACTGCGTGACGCATTTTCTGATGGTGGAGAAGGTACTTATCGATCGCATCGGCATGTCGCCGGAAGATGTCGCAGGCGCCCAGGATTATGATCTGACGCTTCGCTGCCTTTCATCGGGCGCACGGTTTGAGCATATTGCCCACGTGTTGTATCACTGGCGCGTGCATCCCGGTTCTACCGCCGATGGTTCTGCGGATAGCAAGCCGTATGCCATCGAGGCCGGGCGCCTTGCGCTGCAGCGCCACTTTGAGTCGCTGGGCGTTCGCGGAACAGTCGAGGAGACCGAGACGCCGTTTGTCTATCGCATGCGCTATGCGCTGCCGGAGCCTGCGCCGCTGGTGAGCATTGTGATTCCCACCAAGGACCACGTTGAGACGCTCGATGCCTGTGTGATGTCGATTGCCCAGAAGGCCACGTATACCAATTATGAGATCGTCTTGGTGGAGAACAACAGCGAAGCCCCGGAGACGTTTGCGTATTACGAATCCCTGCCAGAGCGCGTGGCTGCGACATCCGAAGGCAAGGGCGACGCGCGCGTTGTGTACTGGCCGGGCGAGTTCAATTACTCCCAGATTATCAACTTTGGCGTTGAGCATGCCAAGGGCGACTATCTACTGCTGCTGAACAATGATACCGAGGTCATAACTCCCGACTTTATCGAAGAGATGATGGGCTATCTGCAGCGTCCCGATGCGGGCGTGGTTGGTGCCAAGCTCTATTTTGCCGATCATCTGGTGCAGCACGCTGGCATTTTGGTCGGCGTGCGCGGCGCACTTGCCCATGCCAGCCAGGATTTCTCGGCAAAGCGCGAGGGCTATCTTGCGCGCGCCGTGCGGCCGGGCAACTTTAGCGCCGTAACGGGTGCCTGCCAGATGGTCCGACGCGACGTATTTGAGCAGGTCGGAGGCTACAACGAGGAATTCGCAGTCGGCTTTAACGATGCGGACTTTTGCCTGCGCGTTTGGGAGGCGGGCTACCGCACCATCTTTACGCCCTATTCCGAGCTGTACCACTACGAGTTCACCTCGCGCGGCAGGGAAGAGGCCGACGAGGAAAAGCTGCGCCGATGGAAACGCGAGCAGGCGCTGTTCATGCAGCGCTGGCCGGAGTTCTTCTTGACGGGCGATCCGTGGCTGGGACCGAACCTATCCTCCGAGAGCGAGTATTTCTCGGTCTAAGGCAATGGTTTTTAGGAAGTGCTTAACTTTCTTTCGCTATGAGCTTGGAAGAAAGCAACATTGGACTACCTACTAAGACAAATTACGAAAGCTCGATACTTCCGCGATAAGTTTATACAGGCTTATATAACTCGATATTATCCGATATAGTCTACGATAGAAATATAAGCAATGATTGACTGTTAATCGATTCCCTAGGAAGGCAAATAAGTGAGCGTCACAGCATTCCATAACCCCTTTCGTCCCACTGCCGGCGCTGAGCCTCCGCGCATAATTGGTCGTGATGATATCGCCCTTGAGTTTACCGAGAGTTTGAATGCGGGAATTGGTGCACCTGCGAGGCTCATGCGCATTGCCGGGCCGAGGGGCTCCGGGAAAACTGTTTTGCTCTGCGACCTTAGGGATCGTGCACGAGAGCTTGGTTGGAAGACCGCTATTGTCTCTGCCGGCCCTAACCTATTGCTGGACTTGAGGGATCAGGTTGCTGATTCTTCCCTTGCGGCCAATGCTTCGGTCGGCGTAAACGCCGGCTTTGTTTCGGCGAAAGTTGACGTTGCGCCCAAAGAGCCGAGCCTTAGAAAGTTGCTGAGTTCGGCAGCGAAGTCATCCAAGGGCCTTTTTATTGCCATCGATGAAGTTCAGGACGCCCCGATTGACGATATGCGCGCCATTGCGTCTACGGTTCAGCTTTTGATAGGGGAAAAAGTAGATATCGCACTTGCCTTTGCCGGTTTACCCGCCGGTGTTATGGATCTTATTAACGGCAAGGCGCTTACGTTCTTGCGTCGTGCCCTCCCCGAAGATCTGGCGCCTATCAACCAGGTGGAGGTGGCGCTCTCTATGGGCGACAGCTTTGTCGCGACTGGTTTGTCCGTAGAGGACGATCTTCTGTCGAGAGCCGCTGAGGCCACTAAGGGCTATGCCTATCTGGTGCAACTGGTCGGTTACTCCATTTGGCAACGAGCCAATTTGCATCGTGCCAAAAGCGCCATCGTGAGTGAGCGCGATGTTGCCGAAGGCATTGCACTGGCAGAAGCTCGTTTTCACGATGTTGTTCACGAGCCCGCGATTTCTGGACTGGGGCTCAACGATATCAAATACCTTTTGGCCATGTGCGAGGATAAGCAACAGTCCAAATCAGCCGAGGTTGCTAAGCGCATGGGCAAAAAGACTAATGAGATCAGCTCAATTAGGGCTAAATTGCTACAAAGAGAGGTTATTCAGGCGCCGCAGAGGGGTTACGTGCAGTTTGCCGTCCCGGACCTAGATATCTATCTGCGAGAGAATGCCGAGGAGATTCTCGAACGGTTCTAAATCGAGACGGCGGTGCATCCCTCGCGCTGAGATGGACCATGGACGTAAATGCGCCACTCAGGCTGTTATAATTCGAGTATCTACGATTAATCAGGGCGAATGGATGTCTATGAATCGACTAAAGTGCTGCGTTGCATTATTTCTCTCCCTTGTATTTGGGCTCTCTGGCGTGCTCCAGCCTTTTGCGCTGTATGCCGAAACACTCGATTTGGCTCAGGAAGAGTCTAAGGTATCGCAGCCTGCGACCGAGAGCGCTTCTAACACCTCTGCGGATACGTCTGGCGATCAGGCGGAGAGCGATTCGGTTGCCCAGGACTCCTCGACGCCTGATTCAAGCGAGGCTGCGGATGCCGAATCTGCTTCTGCCGATGCAGCTACTGATGAGGTTTCTGACGAGGCGTCTGATGATGACATCGAGGCCCCCCTCGCTGAGAACTCATGGCGTTATGTCGACGGTTCCCTCCGCTCCGATCTTCCTGACGATTATGGCGCAAATGCAGATTTCGAAGGCCGCGCAATGCACAGCATGCCTGAGGGTGCAACGGCGCAGGGAATCGATGTGAGCGAGCACAACGGAACTATTAATTGGCAGTCCGTGAAAGATTCCGGTATCGACTTTGCGATTCTAAGGGTCGGCTTTGCTGGTGATACAAACGGCGGAAGGCTGGACAATTACTTTAAGCGCAACGTGAGCGAGTGCGAGCGTTTGGGAATTCCGTATGGCGTGTACCTTTACTCCTATGCGCGCAACGAGGATGAAGCCCAGGCCGAGGCGCGCTTGATGCTAAGTGCCCTTAAGGGCCATTCACCCACTCTTCCCGTTTACTATGACTTGGAAGAGCGAGAAACAAATGCCGATGGTTCGCCCAAGTGGACACCATTTAACGATCCCTCTAAACTCGCATCGATCGCAAAGACCTTCTGCGGTCAAATTGCGGCAGCGGGGTATAAGCCCGGTATTTATGCAAACGTTAACTGGTTCAAGAACTACCTTACCGACCCTTGCTTTCTTTCTAGTGGCTGGAGGATCTGGACTGCCCAGTATTGGTACGGAGGCCGTTACGATGAGTGCCTCGGCCTTACTCCTGATGCCCCTGCCAAATATGATTGCTGGCAGTATTCTGCCCGTGGCAGCGTTCCCGGTGTAAGCGGTGATGTTGATGTTAGCTACTGGTTTGGAGAGGGCCTGGGCGATCATTGGCAGGAAACGGACGAAGGTAAATATTACGTATCGTCAAACGGGCAGCCTTATAAGGGCTGGAAGCTGATCTCCGGCGTCTGGTACTGGTTTGACCCCGCCAAGGGGGGCGCCATGGCCACCGGCCTGCACGAGTGCGACGGATCCATGTA
>CAJMRN010000014.1 GCA_905215815.1 uncultured bacterium
GCGCTGGTTCCCGGTTCGACCGGGCCGCGCGGCAAGGAGATATATTGCCAGACCGCGAAGCGATGTGGGACGTCAATTCCACTCTTCACAAGTCCTACACAACATATTGCTTCCTATATAAGTAATAGAAAGGCTAGTGCAGAAGTACTGCACGTATCAGATGATGACCCTTCGGTTAAGAGATATATACAGATCGGTCACCTGTAAGTGTCTATTTACCCGCGCTTTTGCTATATAAACCAGCGCTTTAGATAAAAAGAGGGAGCGCCGCGCACAACGCGACACTCCCCTAGCGATTCAAGAGAATCGATTAGGCCTCGAGGGCCTTCTTGGCGATGGCAGCCAGCTCGTTGAAGGACTCGATGTCCTCGTAAGCCATCTGAGCCAGGACCTTGCGGTCGAGCTCGATACCGGCAACCTTCAGGCCGTGCATGAACTGAGAATAAGAGATGTCGTTCAGGCGAGCGGCGGCGTTGATACGGGTGATCCAGAGAGAACGGATCTCACGCTTCTTGTTGCGGCGATCACGATACTGGTACTGCAGGGAGTGCTGGACCTGCTCTTTAGCATGCTTGTAAGTACGCGAAGCGGCACCGTAGTAACCCTTCGCACGGTGCATAACGGTACGGCGCTTCTTCTTGGCGGCAACAGCGCGCTTAATACGTGCCATGTTCTATCAACTCCTAGACGGTTAAACGAAAAACGGGAACGCAAACTTAGGCGAGACGCGACTTGATGACCTTGCGGTCGGCAGCGGCGATCTCGGTCTCCTGACGGAAGCCACGCTTACGCTTGGTGGACTTCTTGCTCAGGATGTGGCTCTTAAAAGCCTTGGCGCGCATAAGCTTGCCGGTACCAGTCTTGCGGAAACGCTTCTTGGTGCCGCTGTGGGACTTCATCTTAGGCATGAAATACTCCTTAATCGGTTACAGAACACTAGTTACTTGGTATCGCTTGCCGCTTTGTCCTCATCAAAGGCGCCCTTAATCGGGGCGAGCAGCATAAGCATGTTACGGCCTTCCATCTTAGGCTTGGACTCGACCGTAGCGTAAGGCTTGAGATCCTCGGCGAGACGCTCGAGAACGTTAAGACCCTGCTCCGGGTGAGCCATCTCACGGCCGCGGAACATGATGGTGATCTTAACGCGTGCGCCCTTCTTGAGGAAACGCAGAACGTGGCCCTTCTTGGTCTCGTAATCGCCAACGTCGATCTTGGGTCGGAACTTCATTTCCTTGACCTCGACCTTGGACTGGTTCTTACGAGCGGCCTTGGCCTTCATGGCCTGCTGGTACTTGAACTTACCGTAGTCCATGACCTTGCAGACCGGCGGCTCCGCGTTGGGAGCGATCTCGACCAGGTCGAGACCCTGATCGTCGGCGACGCGCTGGGCATCGCGGATGGCGAACAGACCGAGCTGAGAGCCATCGACGCCAATCAAACGGCACGAAGATGCAGTGATCTCGTCGTTGATGCGGGTGTCATCAGACTTAGCTATTTTCCCTACCTCCATTCATAAAAAAATAACCCGGCGCTTCTCAGCAACCAGGTCGTACACATAGACATCCTCGATTTGAGGAAGTGAATCTAAGTTGTATGACCAGTCAGCTACTCATTGGCGCCAAAAGGTGGGAACCCTCGGGTTCCTCTTTAGGGCATTGCGGGAACAACGCCTTGTGGATAATAACACGAGCAGCGCGTTATCACATTACGTACACGAAAAAGGGGGCCTTGACCCCCTTGAACGCTCTTTTGCATGTATGGTGCCCGAGACGAGACTCGAAGGGCCTTCGCTTCGCGAAGCCCCGGGCTTCGGGCGCATGGCGCCCTCGCCACGCTCCGCTACAAACAGGCCACAGGACTGTTTGCTTAACGCTCCGCGCGCTCATGCGAGTTCGGCACGAAAAAGGGGGCCACAACCCCCTTGAACGCTCCCTTGCATGTATGGTGCCCGAGGCGAGACTCGAACTCGCACGTTGTTGCCAACGGTGGATTTTGAGTCCACTGCGTCTGCCAATTCCGCCACTCGGGCACGTAATGCGTGAGTTAGTTTATCACAGCTTTCTGTTGATTAGCCCGAAAATGGAACTTCGAGCATTTCGATGAGTTCGACCGTGCGGAGCATCTCGCGCCGACGGCATCCGCGTCCGTTAACCGAGACTTCGCCCATCTGGTTGTCATAGGGATCCTCGCGCATGCCATCGAAAGCAGGCACAAACTCGGCCTGGAATCGACTGTTGGCCACCATGCGCCACGGGTCGAGATTGCCAAAGTAGTGACGGCGGCGCCACTCCTCCCCCATCCTGCGAGCAGAAGATCCAAATGACACGTCGGCGTTGAGCCAACCGGTCTGCGGCGTATAGAACTCAGCCCAATCGTGCGGCCCCACCGAATCAGGCGCAACATACAGTCCACTCTGCCAACGGGCGGGCACACCGGCAATACGGCACATGGTGATAAACGTAAGCGCCATAACACCGCAATCGCCGCGGAGCGAGTGTGCACAGTCATCGGCAATAGATCCCAAAAGCAGGTACGGTGGCTGATAGCGATAGTCGATATGCTGTGTCAGGTAATCATAGATAGCACGAGCGCGATCGAGCGGATCCTCGAGCCCGTCAACAACACGCTCCGTCAACTGTCGCAGGTACGGCGTAAACGCAATATGCGGACGGTCCTCGGAAGTGTCCTCGGGCAGTGGCGTGTCCATGCACGTATGCGATGGGAGCGCGCCACCATAGATATCGCAATAGGCGGCATCGATGTGATAGCGATAGGTCACCGAGAATGAATGTTCGGTCGAAGATGTCCAGGAGGCAGTACGAGCCGAAACGTTTTCAGAGGCAACGGTACCCCCCGACGTCATATCGAGAACCTCGATATGAGACTGTTGACGACAGGCGGCGGCAACGGGTAGCCACGCGCGAACAGTCTCTCCCTCCAGAGCCCCGGGGACAGACACGGATGCCTTGAGCGCGATGACGCGAGTCAACCCGTTTTGCGACTCCATCTCCCTGAGCATCTGGTTACGCAGTGCTATACCGTCCGTAGAATCGGGACGCAGGCCCGGAACCTCCTTGGGGTACACGCGAAGCGAATCAAGGAAGTTATCAAGAACAAACAGCTCGCCATCGATAAAGCGCCAGTCAATACGCTTGCGATTAATCAAGTCGTCAAACTGCTCTTCGGTAAACTCTGGCCACTCCTCGCGAATCATCGCAATGGCCCGATCGCGCGACACCGAAAAATGAAGCGGCGTCTCGAGCATGCGATACCGCTCGGCACGAACACAAGCAGCCAGCGAAGGTTCAGGGTTCTGCTCCAAAAGGCGATCACAAGCCGCAACAGCCCGCGTCAAATAGCCGGCATCCTTGAGTCGAAGAATCTCAGGCGGCAGACCAATATCGAGATGACGAAAGTCATCACAGCAAACATCAACAGAGCAACCAACAGGACCTTCGTCAATAACCTTCCCATCAGCAGGTAAAACATCAACAACAGCCATAACCACTCCCGCGTCGAACGATAGACAACCCCCATTGTACCGAGATAAAAAAGAAAGCCCCAACAAAGGAGCCCTCAACGCCGATAAACGGTACCTATAAAAATGAATTCAGCCTCGTAACCCTGCGGCGTTAAACGAAGGAAGCCCCGTCCCCCGGAACTGTTTCCTTGGCGCGACTTCTGGCGAAGCCAGGTGAGCGCAAAGGAAACAGTGTAGGGGGACGGGGCTTCCGGCGGGAAGTTTAGCGACGCTTACGCCTTGTTGACGGAGCCAAACTCCTCCATGAGCTCCTTGGTGCGGGCAACGATGTTGTCGCGGCCAGGCTTGAGGAGCTTGCGGGGGTCAAAGCCCTTGCCCTGCTGATCCTTGCCAGCCTCGATGTACTCGCGGACGCCCTTGGCGAAGACGAGCTGCAGGTCGGTGTTGACGTTGATCTTGGAGATGCCCAGGGAGATGGCCTTCTTGATCTGATCCTCGGGGATGCCGGTGCCACCGTGCAGGACGAGGGGCAGGTCGCCGGTCTGGGCCTTAATCTCGCCCAGGCGCTCGAAGGAAAGGCCAGCCCAGTCGGCAGGGTACACGCCGTGGATGTTGCCGATACCGCAGGCAAGGAAGTCGACGCCCAGGTCAGCGATCTGCTTGCACTCAGCAGGATCAGCGAGCTCGCCGCTGGAGGTCACGCCGTCCTCGGTGCCGCCGATGCCGCCGACCTCGGCCTCGATGGACATGCCCTTGGAGTGGGCAAGCTCAACGAGCTCCTTGGTGCGGTCGAGGTTAAGCTGGAAGGTCTCCTCGTGAGAGCCGTCATACATGATGGACGTGAAGCCGGCCTCGATGCACTTGAAGCAGTCCTCGTAAGAACCATGATCGAGGTGAAGGGCGACGGGAACGGTAACGCCCGTGGCCTCGACGGCAGCCTTGACCATGTCGGCGCAGACCTTGAAACCGCCCATCCACTTAGCGGCACCAGCGGTGCACTGAAGGATCAGCGGAGACTTGGCCTCCTCGGCGGCCTGGAGAATAGCCAGGGTCCACTCGAGGTTGTTGGTGTTGAAGGCACCGAGACCGTACTTGCCGGCCTCGGCCTTCTTGAGCATGTCTGCTGCGTTGACGAGCATAAAAGAAACCTCCTGTAAGGTTGCTCCGATAACGCTTGAGATTTTACCACGGCGCACCCGAGCATAAACGTTCGTTTGTTCACGAATATCGTCCAAACAGACTTTTTTGACCGTTTGCCCTACGGAATCGACCCGTTGGGGAAAAATAGCTTGACGTTTGGACGTTCCTCGTGCTTCGGAAGCTGACTATAAAGCTACACCTGCATGAAAGGGTTCTGCATGAGCTCGCGTGTCACGGTGGTCGAATCGCCATGACCGGTTAGGCAAACGGTATCGGGCGGGAGAAGCCGAGCGATCTTGGAGAGCGAGCGCAGAATCGCCGCCTCGTCTCCGCCAGAAAGGTCGGTACGGCCGTGCCCACCCGGAAACAGGGTGTCACCCACAAAGGCAATGTTCCCCTGCTCGGTGGCAGCAAACAAGACGATCCCGCCCGGCGTATGCCCAGGTGTCTCAATCACCCGCAGGCAGATATCGCCCACCTCGATAGCATCGCCCTCGGCGAGCAGGCGCGTCGGCTCCCCGGGGTCGGGCGTCTCAATGCCCCACATGGCTCGCTGTTCCTCGATGTTCGCATGCGGCACCGCCACATCCTTAGCGCACAGCTCATACTGGCAGCCCTCGCCAACGGTGGTTCGCACGCCGGCAACACCACCAACATGATCGGCATGGCCATGAGTGCATACGGCACCAAGCACGCGTACGCCGGGATGCTCGGCTCGAATATGCTCCACCAAGCGCTCGCCTTCCCATGCGGGGTCGATAATCACGCACTCATTGTCCGAAATAACAGCATAGCTATTGGTCTGAATGGGACCGTTTACGAGCGTCTCGATCTCGACCGATCCCTTGGGGGTTAAATCCAAGGACACAGCACTCATGCCCCTCTCCTCTCTATAGAACTCGAGGCATCAAACGATGCCTCGAGTGTAGCGAATATCGATAATGTGGCACGTTCGTCGCGACTAAACGCGGCGCTTAAGCTGAGCCCCACCCTCGCCAGGCATCAGACGGCGCGCATCATAGACCGAGTCGACACTGCTGATGGATGCCAGTAGCGGATCCAAACCGCTCGCATCCGAAATCTCGACCATAAAGCGCAGAGTCGCAATACCCTCGCGGTTGGTCGAGGTGGCGGCGGACAGGATGTTGCCGCCTGCATCGCCAATGGCGATGGTGACGTCCTTGAGCAGGCCCATACGATCCAGGCACTCGACCACAATCTCGACCTGGAAAAGCGTATCGGCAGCACCATCCCACTCCACGTCAATCATGCGCTCGGGGTGCTCCATAAGGCCCTTGACGTTGGGACAGTTGGCGCGATGCACCGAGACGCCTCGGCCGCGCGTGATGAAGCCGACGATATCGTCGCCCGTCACCGGATTGCAGCAATGCGCCAGACGGACCAGCAGACCGCTGTTGCTCTCGCCCTTGACGATAATGCCGTTACTTGCGCTCTTGCCACGCTTTTGCGGCTTGCGGTTGGAGCCACGGGCAGGCTGCTTGACGACCTCGGCAATGGCTTCGGTCTTGGTGAGCTGCTCCTCGGGCTTGGGATCCAAGATTTGCTCGACCTTGTTGCCCACGGCACGTGGGGCGACTTTGCCCGCGCCAACGGCTGCGAACAGGTCCTCGAGCTGCTTGTAGTTAAACTGCTCCGCCACGGCATTAAGCGCACGCGTGGATCGCGGCGTAGAGATGCCATACCCGCGCTTGCGCAGGTCCTTAGCCAGTATATCGCGGCCGGCAGCAGCGTCATCGTCTTTGGTCGCGGCGGCGAAGTAACGGCGAATCTTTGACTTGGCCGAAGGCGTCTTGACGATCTTGAGCCAATCGCGCGACGGCTTAGAGCTCTTGTTAGTCAGAATCTCGACACGGTCACCCGTCTTGATCTCGTGCGTAAGCGGCGCCACCGCACCGTTGATCTTGGCGCCGACGCAGTGGTTGCCAACCTCGGTATGAACGGCGTAGGCAAAGTCGAGCGGTGTAGAGCCGGCACGAAGCGCCATGACCTCGCCCTTGGGCGTAAAGACAAAAATCTCCTGGTCAAACAAGTCGACCTTCAGCGAGTGCAGGTACTCCTTGGCATCGGTGATCTCGTCAGACGCCGCCCAGTCGAGTGAGTGCTTGAGCCAGTTAATCTGATCGTCCAGACGTTGCGCATCGCTGGTCTTGGAGGCAGACGATCCACCCGACTTCTTGTACAGCCAGTGGGCGGCGATACCGTACTCTGCCTGCTCGTGCATCTCGTAGGTTCGAATCTGAATCTCGAGCGGACGGGCCGTGGGGCCGATAACCGTCGTATGGAGCGACTGGTAGTTATTAACCTTGGGCATGGCGATATAGTCTTTAAAACGACCGGGCATGGGATGCCACAAGGTATGCACGGCACCAAGCGTGGAATAGCAATCGCGCACCGAATGAGTGATGACGCGCAGCGCCACCAGGTCGTAAATCTCGGAGAACTCCTTGCCCTTGCGCTTCATCTTTTGATAGATGGACCAATAGTGCTTGGAACGACCGTTGATCTGAAAGCCCTCAAGACCAATGCGATTGAGCTCATCGGTGAGCGTCTTGATGGTCTCGGCCAGATAACGCTCGCGAACCTCGCGCGACTCGGCTACCATGCGCGCGATGCGCTGGTAGGCATCGGGCTCCAAGTAGAAGAAGGACAGGTCCTCGAGCTCCCACTTGATAGAGCTCATGCCCAGGCGGTCGGCCAGAGGCGCGTATACGTCCATGGTCTCGCGCGCCTTAAACAGACGGCGGTCCTCGCGCAGGGCGGCAAGCGTGCGCATGTTATGCAGGCGGTCGGCGAGTTTGACGATGATGACGCGGATGTCCTTGGACATGGCGAGGAACATCTTGCGCAGCGTGAGGGCCTGCTTCTCGTCCATGCTGTCGACTTCGATGTTGGTGAGCTTAGTCACGCCGTCGACGAGCTCGGCCACGGTTTCGCCAAACAGACCCGAAACATCGGTGAGCGAGGTCTCGGTGTCCTCGACGGTATCGTGCAGCAACGCGGCGCACACCACATCGCAGTCCATCTTGAGGTCGGCCAGAATGATAGCTACCTCGACGGGATGGTTAATGTACATCTCACCCGAGCGCCGCTTTTGGTTACAGTGCTTCTCGGCGGCAAAGCAGTAGGCCTGCTCCACCTTGGAGAAGTCGTCCTCATTCATATATTTGAGGCACAGACGCTCCAGCTTGTCGTAGCTGTCCGCCATAATCTCGGGCGGCAGCTCATCGGCATGCTTATAGTGCTCCATCTCCGAAAAAGGCTGGAGGGTGGAATCATGGGCGGTACGGGCTGCGGCATCCATCGAGGTCCCCTTCCCCTAGGCCCGCGGTACGATCGGGCGGTTAACTTTGGCTAGCATATCAGAAGCGCACGAATCGAGAGCCCAACTCCGGAAAGCCGAGAACTCCATGCGCGAGCGCAAGCCCTCCAAATAGCGAATTGACCTGCTCAATTGCACGCGGCCGGGGTTTTCAGTCATCGCGATGCGACGGGTGTCATCAAACCCCGAAACGCGACAGAAACCAAGCTCTTCGAAGATTCCCAGGCCGCTTTCCACCGAGCGCTCGTCGACCGGCGTGCGAGCATCGATGGCAAGACACATCTGCGCGATGTCGATATCGCTCGCGCTAAAGGAATCGTCCCCGGTCTTGCCGCGGTTGGAGCGCCACATGGTCTGCAGCGCGCGATAGAGCGTTACGAGCTCGTCGCGCTCGGGCGCATAGCAGTCGAGTAGGCGCTCGTTAATACGGGCGTCGCGCGACGAATAGAGCAGATGGATCACGGCGGGCTGGCCATCTCGACCGGCACGGCCACTCATCTGGTTAAACTCAATCGCACCAAACGGCATGTGGTAGAGCACGACATGACGGATATCGGGCAGGTTGACGCCCTCGCCGAAGGCCGAAGTTGAAACGATGCAGCTGAGACTTCCGTCTCTAAAGGCTTCCTCAACACGGCGGCGATCGGAGCGCGCAAGCCCGGCGTTATAGAACGCAATATGGGTCGCACAGTCGGGCACGCGTTTGCGCAACGTCTTGGCGAGCGCCACGGACTGGTCGCGCGAGTTCACGTAGATAACAGTCTTCTCCCCCGTCGCCACGATCGACACCAGGCGATTTTCGCGGCTCGCAAGGTCACGGTCGTCCTCGAGTTGTAGGTTCTCGCGAACGGTCTCGTCGACCACCGTCCTGGTAATCGGCAATACACGAGCAAGCTCCGCCACGACTGGGGCCGTCGCGGTAGCCGTTGCCGCCATGACAACGGGATCGCCCAGGGCTTTGAGAATATCGGGCATGTCGAGGTAGGCGCTCCGGTCGCCGCCTTTGGCAAGACCGGCATGGTGTGCCTCATCGATAACGACAAAGCCAATACGTCCAGAACGCGCAAAGCGATCACGATGGATAGACAGGAACTCCGGCGTCGTGAGAACGATGCCGGTGCGGCCCGAAGCCAGGCCGGCAAACACGTCATCGCGCGCCGCCTCCACGGTCTCGCCGGTCAGCACGCCAACGCCAATGCCGAGCGCTGCCATTGTCGAGGAAAGGTGGTAGGCCTGGTCGGCAACGAGTGCGCGCAGCGGATAGACAAAGATGCTCGCACGCCCGCGAAGGACCGCCTCGCGTGCGGCATGTACATGAAAAATCAGAGACTTGCCGCGACCCGTTCCCATAACGGCCAAAACGCTCTGGTGGTCGGCCAGGGCGTCAAGCGCCTCGACCTGTGCGCGGTGCGGCTGGTTCGATCCGATAAAGCTGTGAATGAGCGAGCGCGTGAGCTCGGTATAGGAAAGCTGAGCGAGCGTTTCGCGTTTACGCGACTCCAGGCGCAGGCCAGAATCCGCCGGTTGTACGCCGCGGCGAAGCTCACATGCCGGATCGTCGATATTGGGCGCCGTGGCATCGCGCACCAAGACATCTTTGATCATGAGTTTGGGCTTCACGCGCCCCTGCCAATGCTCGGCAACGGCCTCGAACACCAAGTCGACGGCGCTGTCGCAATTGATAAGCCTGTCGATCTGCGGTACGCGAAACATGATTGCCGGCACGCTCGCGGCTCCATCCGTCGCCACGAAGCGCATGTGCTCGCCGGTCTTACCCACCACGGCGCGATCACACATCGTCACGCCCTCGGCAGCCAGCAGCGGCACCTTATTACCCTGGCCAAACGGCTCAAGGCGGGAAATCTGCTCGATGGTCTCGATATTCAATTCGGAAAGGTCGACCGTGGCGGCAACCTCGTCGGTGTCCTCAAAGTCCTCGGCGGGAAGCTCGGACAACACGGCGGAAAGACGTCGACGAAACTCATCGAGCTTAGATGCCTCGATGGTAACGCCCACCGCACCGGCATGCCCGCCGCGGCGAATCAGCAGGTCGGAGCAGCGTTCTACGGCCTCGAACAGGTTGACTTTGCCTACCGAGCGGCCCGACCCACGTGCTATACCGTCCTCGATAGAGAAAAGCAGCGCCGGCACGTGATATCGGTTGGTGAGGCGGCTCGCCACGATGCCCTTAACGCCCTCGTGCCAACCTTCGCCGCCCACGACAATCGCGCGCCCGCCATCATAGGTCTCCTCGACCTTTGCCATGGCATCGCGCGTGAGCTCCGCCTCGATCTCGCGACGCTGACGGTTGATCTCCTCGAGCTCGGCCGCCAGCGCGCTTGCCTCGATAGGATCGCGGGCAAGCAGCAGGTCGAGCGCCAGCTTGGGATCGGCCATGCGGCCGGCGGCGTTTAAGCGGGGAATGAGCGAAAACGACAGGCCGTCGGCCGTAATGGTAGAAAGGTCGGCCTTGGCAAGTGCGGCAAGCGCGATATAGCCGGGACGGGCCGTCACGCGCATCTGCTGGATGCCCTCGGCGACCAGCGCGCGATTCTCGGGCGTGAGCGGCATCATGTCGGACACGGTGCCCAGCGCCGCGACCTCTATCAGCGAACGCCAATACGACGGCTTGCCCAAACGCTCACCCAGGACCTGCACCAGCTTGAGCGCCACGCCGGCGCCGGCAAGTTCACGCGAAGGACCCTCATCCTCGAGCTTAGGGTCGGTCAGGGGCACGCCCTGCGGCACCTGGTCGGACGGCTCATGGTGGTCCGTAACCACCAGATCGATTCCCAGGCTCTCCAGATAGGAGACCTCCTCCTTAGCCGCGATACCGTTATCGACGGTCACGATCAGATTGGGTTGGGCAAGCTCGTTAACGCGGTCGAGCGCCGCGCGCGAAAGGCCATAACCCTCGTCAAAGCGGTGCGGAATAAACGGTGTGACATTGGCGCCAAACGTTCGCAGCGCCTCGGTCAACAGACAAGTCGACGTAATGCCATCGACGTCAAAATCACCAAAGACGGCGATGCGTTCGCGGTTGCGGATGGCGTGCTCGACACGATCGGCAACAACCGACATGCCCGGAATGACGAGCGGATCGACCCAGTCGCGATCGAGCGAAGGCGTCAAAAATAGCTGTCCTTCCTCAATCGAGGCAATGCCGTGCGCAACCATAATGCGCGCCACCAGCCCGGGTATGCCCAGACCAGCCGAAAGTTCCTTTTCGAGCTCGGGATTTTGCTGAGCGACCGCCCAGCGATGCGTCGTCTTAAGCGATGACATAGGCGCCCACCCCCGATAGGGGCAGGTCGCCGCGATACCTCTCACGGTTCATAGCGATGAGTCCTCTGTGTATGCCCGCTTCGGCAGGCAGATCTGTTGAACAGATTTATTATACCGTGCGGTACGGACGCAGAGCCTCGCAGCACGCCGTGGTTTCGGTAAACGATGCCGGTAATACCCTCGAAATAATCGATCGTTTCGGCCGCACGGACGCATTCGAGCGTCTAGCATATCCATTCAAAACGGATTCACGAGCAAAGGGAGTCACAAGAGCATATGAAGCAATGGGTTGGACTGGGAAAGTTCCTCGCTGGGCATATGCAGGTCATCGTTCCGATTTGCGTAACGCTCGGTGTGCTCTTTCCCCAGCAGATCGGCATACTCAAGCCCATCGTTCCCGCCCTCTTCGCCTTTATGACGTTCCAAGGCGCGCTCAGTAACACCTTCCACCAGGTAGCCGAGGTGTTCCGCCGTCCGCTGCACTTGATTTTGGCGCTGCTCGTCTCGGCGGTGCTTATTCCCATTGCAGCTTATACCATGGGGTCGCTGTTCTTTGGCTCCAACCCCAACCTTGTCTGCGGAATCGTGCTCGAGTACAGCGTACCCGTGGCGGTCACTGCCTTTATGTGGATTAGCATGTTCGGCGGCAACGGCCCGCTCGCGCTCACCATCATCCTGACGTCCTCGGTTATATCGCCTGTGACGATTCCGCTCACGCTGAAGCTCTTGCTGGGTGCCACCGTCTCGATCGATGTGCCGAGCATGATGCAGGACATGGCCTTTATGATCGCCATCCCCGCCGTGCTCGGCATCGTGATCAACGAGCTCACACGTGGATGGGGACACGAGAAGCTCTCCCCCGCGCTCTCGCCCGCCTGCAAGTTCATGATGATGGGCGTTATCGCCTCCAACTCCACCGCCATGAGCGAGTACGTCCTGCACATGAACGCGATACGTCTGGAAGTCGCCCTCTTTATTTTGACCTTCGCCATCAGCGGCTTTGTCATCGGTTTTCTGGTCGCCCGTGCACTGCATCTGCCATATAGCGAGACAACTACCATGTGCTTTACCTGCGGCATGCGTAACATCTCTTCAGGCGCCGTCATCGCCACGCAGTACTTTCCAGGCGAAGTCGTGTTTCCCGTCATGTGCGGAACGCTGTTTCAGCAGATACTCGCCTCGCTTATCGGGCATCTCTTTGAGCGTCTGACCGGCGAGGAGCGCGCCGCCCAGCGCAAGCGGGTCGAGGCCGGCCGCGACGCCATGGCACGCTAAACTGTCCGCATTACACGGGTGTTAGTCTTACTATACGAGCTTTTCCAGATGCGCACGCAGGCGCTCAGCATCGATATCGAGCGTTGTCTCGGCATTGACCTGGACCAAACGATAACCGACAAAGTAGGGCGAAACCACCCAACGCGGCAGCGCCTTGGCAATGGTCCGACCGCCCAGGTGATAGAAGAACAAGTTGTACGACTCTGCGCGACCACCGTGGTGCTCGTTCAGGATATAGCGCAGAGCCACCTGGATCGCATCGGCGAAGAGATCTGCCTCGGCTTGGTCTCTTGTGTCATCGCTGGCGGCAATTCCCTGCGGGGCTGAAACGTTGACCTCAAAGAACCCCATGATCGGTTCGGTTGAGATGTTGGCCGCGATTCTCCCCTGTTGCCAGACATTGATGCCTTCGAAATTGGCGGAAGTCAACGAAGCATAGCCGTCTTCCTGCTCCAAACCCACAATCTGCATGTGCGGATGAACGAGACTACCGCCCGAGAGAGGACCCTTGTTCTTGTACATGAGCACGCTTCGATACTGCTGCGAATCGATCATCTGCTGCCAGCAATCCAGGGCAAACCTCATCACATGGTGGAGTTCATCTGGCTCATAGGTCGCCAGGTCGGCATCGTGATCGGCTGACTCGATCAGCACGGTTTGACGGGTGGCGCGCAGGGTTTTGAACTTATTCTCGAGCCAGATGCAGTCGCCGTCGCGCCGGATGATATTGGCGAGTCCCTCGGTATCGCAAAAGGGGCACGCGGTGCCAGGGCGCCGGTTGTCGTCGGGCTTGCCGCTCGCCTGCTGAACGTCAAATACCAGCGCCACGGGTTACGCCTCCAGCGGCACGATCTTGGTGCCATGGAGCTCGGAGACGCCCAATGCCGCCGCCACGGTATCGCGGTTGGCCGTGGAAATGGCGCCGCCGGGAAGGATGGTCAGGCGGTCGCCCGCATACTCGACAAGACGCGATAGGTGCTCCAGATTGTCCTCGATTGGCGTTCCGGCAGCACCACCATGCGTCAGGATACGCGTGATGCCACAGTCGGCGAGCGTGTCGACAGCATCGATCTGAGCCTCGGGCGAGAGCTGGTCAAAGGCCATGTGGAAGGTGATGTCAAGGGACTCGCGCTTGCACTCCTCGGTCGCGCAGCCCGCGGCCATCACGAGGGCGCCCAACGTAAGCTCGTCGAGCGCCCAGCCGCCGGCACAAGGCTTGCAGCAGCCAAAGACCAAGCCATCGGCGCCGGCGCTCACGGCAAGACCCAAGTCCATCTCCATCATGCGCAGCTCGTCCTGGTTGTAGTGAAAGTCACCGCCACGCGGGCGAATCATGCACATCACTCGCGCGTCATGCTCGTGAGCATAGCCGACCGTAGCGCTGATAACGCCAGCCGAGGGCGTAGTACCACCGACGGCAAGGTTGTCGCACAGCTCGATGCGCCTTGCACCGGCATCAATAGCCGCCGGCACCCGCTCAAAGTTCTCAGCACAAAACTCGTACAGCATAGATAGACCCCCAGATGACAAACGTTTTCCGATGGGCATTGTCGCACGCCCCCATGAAGTTGCGGTGGAATAGGGACTGTTTTGGCCTCTGAAGCTCCCATTTAGTCCCTATTCCACCGCAACATAAAAGGGGCAGAACCAAAGTAACGCCGCAGGCAGAGGACCGACAGCGAGCGGGCGCCAGAGCGAACAAATTGGCATGAAAAGAGGGCGGCATAGACCTTCTGGTCATGCTGCCCTCTTTGAATGACAAGTTGTCGCTCTGGCGCCCGCGCAGCGTCGACTGGTCCGCCGTTCGTTAGAACGGCGGAACTGAGGGCAGCGTCGAGCTGTTACGCGGTTTGGTAAAACCGCGTAACTACCTAATTACATAAGCTCACAAACAGCCGCCGCGAAGGCTACGGGGTCCTCGGGGAGGATGCCCTCGACCAGCAGGGCCTGGTCATAGAGCAGACCGGAGTACTGCTTGATCTTGTCGGCGTCGCCCGCCTTCTGAGCAGCGACGAGCTTGGCAAAGACCGGGTGCTTGGCGTTGAGCTCGAGCACGCGCTGACTCTTGGGCATGCCGTCGGGCGCGCCCTCGGGACCCTTCTGGAGCACCTTCTCCATCTCGAGCGAAAGCGGGCCCTCGGTGGTGATGCAGGCGGGGGCATCGGTCAGGCGCGCGGAGACGGCAACCTTCTCGACCTTGTCGCCGAGCGCCTCCTTCATGGCGTTAAAGAGGCCCTCGTTCTCCTTGGTGGCGTCCTCGGCCTCCTTCTTCTCGTCATCGGTCGCCAAGTCAAGATCGCCAGTCGCGACGTTCTTAAGCTCCAGGTGACGATCTTCGACCTCAGGCTCGGCGCCATCGGCAACCGCCTTCTCGGCAGCCTCGCGAGCAGCGTCATCCTCGTAGACCTTGGGCATATCGGCAGCCACGTACTCACGCATGGCCTGGAAGGTGAACTCATCCACGTCCTGCGTCAGCAGCAGTACATCGTAGCCGCGGTCGAGCACGCCCTTCACGACGGGCATCTTGGCCAGACGCTCGCGCGAATCGCCGGCGGCATAGTAGATTGCCTTCTGGCCCTCGGGCATGCCCTTGGCATACTCGGCAAAGGTGATCATCTTCTGCTCCTTGGCAGACCAGAACAGCAGCAGGTCGGCGAGCTCATCGGCCTTCATGCCATAGCTCGAATAGATGCCATACTTAAGGCCGCGGCCAAAGTTCTCAAAGAACTTCTCATAGGCCTCGCGGTCGTTGTCACGCATATCCTCAAGGTCAGCGGTGATCTTCTTCTCGACACGCTTGGCAATGGCCTTGAGCTGACGGTTCTGCTGCAGCGTCTCACGCGAAATATTGAGCGTCACGTCGGCAGAGTCCACGACACCGCGCACAAAGTTGTAGTAGTCGGGCAGCAGGTCGTCGCACTTCTCCATAATCAGCACGTTGGAGCTGTAGAGCGCCAGGCCCTTCTCGTAGTCCTTGCTGTACAGATCGAACGGGGCGCGACCCGGCACAAACAGCAGCGCATCGTACTCAAGCGTACCCTCGGCATGGAAACTGATAGTGCGCGCGGGATCGTCAAAGTCATGGAACGTGGACTTGTAGAACTCGTTGTAATCCTTCTGCTCAACATCGGAGCTGCGCTTTTTCCAGATCGGCGTCATGGAGTTGATGGTCTCGAGCTCCTGGTAGTCCTCGTACTCGGGCTTGTAATCGTCGCCGGCGTCCTCGGGCTTGGGTTTCTGGCGGCTCTTGCTCACCATCATCTGAATCGGGTAGCGCACATAGTTGCTGTACTGCTGAATCAGGCTCTTGAGGCCCCACTCGGTCAGGAAGCGATCATAGGTCTCGGCCTCGCCGTCGGCGTCGAGCTTCTCGTTCTCACGCAGCGTCAGGATGACATCGGTACCGTGCTCGGCGCGCTCGCCGTCCTCGATGGTGTAGCCCTCAAGACCGTCGGATTCCCACACATGGGCGACGTCCTCGCCATAAGCGCGGCTCACGACCTTTACATGGCTAGCGACCATAAAGGCCGAGTAGAAGCCCACGCCAAACTGACCGATGATATCGACATCCGAACCCTGCTGCTCGGCGTTCTCGGTCTTAAACTCCTCGGAGCCGGAATGGGCGATGGTGCCCAGATTGCGCTCGAGCTCCTCGGCGGTCATGCCAATGCCGTTATCCGAGATAGTAATGGTGCGGGCGTCTTTATCAAAGGAGACGCGAATAGCCAGGTCGCCCTGGTCGAGTTTGACGCTCGGGTCCTGCAGGCTCTTAAAGTTGAGCTTGTCGACGGCGTCGCTTGCGTTAGAGATAAGCTCGCGCAGGAAGATTTCCTTATTGGTGTAGATGGAGTTGATCATGAGGTCGAGCAGTTTTTTGCTCTCGGTCTTAAATTGACGCATGTGCAGTCCTTTCGCGCTACCCCCGTCCGCAAAAACGGCCCGGTCGCCCGAGCCGTATCGCAGACCTGCTATGTTCAGACTTAGATTTTATAACCCATTAGCGCGCATATATACATACGGAATCGAAAAACTGTATGCCGTGCGCTCCGATGCGCCAATTGCCAAGGAGTGTCCCCGACTGCCGACAGAAAAGGAACGTCCCTATCTGCCATCTACGCGCTTGGCCATCCAGGCATGGGGCTGGCCCTCGTCTTCGTAGTCTACCGGGGCAATTTGCGTGTAGCCTGCCTTTACATAGAACGGCAGCACGTATTCCTGCGCATGCAACTTAATAAGTTTAGCGCCGGCATCTCGTGCACACGCTTCGCTGGCCTCGACGATCGCACTCGCCAGTCCGCGACGACGCATAGACGGCAGCACGGCGACGCGCCCCATAATATAGGTCTCCCCCGCCGTAACGCCTTCGTCCATGTCGCATGCCGGCGGCACTGGGGCTTCCGTATCTGCCGTGCGCTCCAACTCCTCGGGAAACACGCGCGAGCAGCCTGCGAGTTGACCCTCAACATACAGCGTCACATGAATGCAGCTCGAGACCTCATCGATCTGGTCGAACTCGATTTCGTAGCCCTGTTCGTCCATAAAGACGGCGCGGCGCACCAGCGCCGCATCCTCAAAGCATCCCGTCTTAATTTGAATATCCATGGTCGCCCCTCCGTTCAAGACAAACGTTAGGGACAGATTTTAGCGAAAATGAGCGCCTCGCACGCTAAACTTGGCCCGCGCCTTTGCTAGGCAATCGTAGTGGCGAACATTGTGGGCGTCACTTGCGATAAAGCTGTACAAGCCCTCGTCAAACAGGCGCTGCGCCGGCTTTTTCTCGCGACCAAAGCGCCCGCCGGCAATAAAATCAGCCGAAGCCTGCAGCTTGCAGCCCATATCGACCAGACGCTCGGCAATGCCCACGTCCTTTTGAATAGCGCGATAACGCTCGGGATGGGCAATAATCACCTGGTAACCACAACACTGCAAGTCGTAGATCGTGTTCTCGTATTCCTCAAAGTCATACGAATCAGCACGCGTCGAGAGCTCAAGCAAAAACTCGTTTGAGCCATCAAAATGCAGGCGATCGGCCCATTCGATGCCCAAATCCATGAGCTTGGCATGATTGACCTCAAAGCCCATCTGCAAATGCATATCGCCCGCATGCGCGCAAAGCAGTCGATAGGCCTCCCACATTTTTTCGAAGTCAAAATACGGGTCCCGGCAGTGTGGCGTACACACCATGTGCGTAACGCCGACGGCGCGGGCCGCCTCGAGCATCGCCAAGCTTTGCTCGAGGTTCGCCGCGCCGTCGTCAACACCGGGCAGGATATGGCAGTGGATGTCTCTCATATCGCCCTCTTATCTGCGTCGTTGCTATTTCTTAAAACGCTTCGCCTTCGCAGGGGTCCCCGTTGCGGCGGCACCGCCAACAGCAGGGTTAACTCCGGCAACAGCGTTGTCCTGGCCCTTGTCCTCGCCATAGTAAGAGTAATAGTAGTCATGACTCGAGGTCTCACAGCAGTTCATGACCGTGCCAATTACGTTAACCTCGGCCTTGTTGAGCTGGTCGAAGGCGGCAAGGATCTCGTTGCGCTTGGCGAAGTCCTCACGGACAACGTAGATGGTGCCGTCGGTAATCGCGGCCACCTCGGCGGCATCGACAAAGGTGCCCACGGGCGGCGTATCGAAAATGACGTACTGGTACTTCTCCTCCAGCGTGGCAACCAGCTTGGCAAAGCGGCGCGAGGCGATAATGTCAGCCGGGTTGGGAATGCGCGGCTCGGCATCGAGGAAGAAGAAGTTGGGCTGACCGGTTTCGACGACAGCCTCGTCAATCGACATCTGGTCGGAAAGGACAGCGTACAGGCCACCGGAATGACGGAGGCCCAGCAGGTTGGCAAGCGTACGGTGACGCATGTCGCACTCGACGAGAAGGACGCTCTTGCCGCTGGTCGCAATGGCCTGAGCCAGGTTGACCGCAATGGTGGACTTGCCCTCGTTAGGGATGGAGGACGTCACGGTAATGGACTTAATCGGCGTATCGACACTCGCAAAGCGAATGTTTGCCAGCAGCGTCTTGGCTGCGTTGCTAAAGGCGAGAGTATCGCTGGTTTTCTTTTTACGGGCCATGAATTACTTACCGCCCTTCACAACGGGGAAACGACCGATAACGGGCACACCGAGCAGCTCGACGGCATCGTCAACGGAGCGGACGCGGGTATTGAGCATGTCGAGCAGCACGACAATTGCAACGGCGACGAACAGGCCGGCCAGAGCGGCGACCGCAATGTATAGCTTGCGGTTGGGGCCGCTGGGCTGGGTGGGAACCTTTGCCTTGTCGATCACGTTGACGGCCTGGGCGGCGTCAACGTCCTGGGCCACGGTAGACACCGAGTTGGCAATGGCGTTAGCGACAGCAGCGGCACCGTCGGGGCTGTCGCCGGTCACGGACAGCGAAATGACACGAGTCGTAGTCTCGCTCGTAACACTCACCTTGTAATCATCCAAGTTGGAAAGACCCAGCTCCTTGGCGGCACCGCTCTTGACACTGTCGCTATCAAGTAGCGTGGCGATGTCGTTGGAAAGCATCTGACTCGCCGACAGGTCGTTGTAGTAGCTCGTCTGGCTACCATCGGTCTTGGCGAGAATGTACATGCTCGTCGTGGCGGTGTAGGTGTTGTCCATCATAGCGAAGGAGACGACGCCCATGGCGATCGCGCAGACCACCGGAAGGGCAATGACCAGCTTGAGGTGCTTTTTAAGCAGCTGGAACAGTTCAAGAAGGGTCATGCAGTTTGCCTTTCATTTCCCTAGTTCGTATCGACAAAACTGCTCGTATGATATCGCATCTTTTTGCCATGTCCGAACTCTATACATAAGATACAGCGCTTACACCATTGTTGCGCAACATTAACGCCGCACCGGCAGCACCGATGCGGCGTGAAATTCACATGTTTGCAGTACCGCTACACGAACTGCTCGTCCTGTTGCACGGGAAACGTCACCGTGATGGTGGTCCCCACCCCCAACTCGCTCGACAGATCGAGCGAGGCGTGATGATACAGGGCAGCATGCTTGACGATGGCCAGGCCCAGACCCGTTCCACCGCGCGCTTTAGAACGGCTCTTGTCAACGCGATAGAAACGCTCGAATACCTTACCCTGCTCCTCGGGCGCAATGCCAATACCCGTATCGGCAACCGACAGATACGGGTGCCCGTCGTCGTTGGTTCCGCACCGCAACGTCACCGTACCGCCGGGCCGGTTGTAGCGAATGGCGTTGCTCGCCAGGTTATAGATGAGCTCATCGATCAGGCGCGATACGCCTTCGACGACCACAGGCTTGGTCTCATGGCCTATCGCCACATTTGCCTGACGAGCGACCTGCTCAAGACGCTGCTCGACCGCGTAGATAGCACGCGAAAGCTCAATGGGCTCCGTGGAGCCAATAGGCACCGCCTCGCCATCGCTCGCACGCTCCGCCTCATCCAAGTTGGAAAGCGTGAGGATATCGTTGACGAGCGCTGCCAGGCGGCCCGCCTCGCGGTAGATGCGGCCGCCAAAGTTGCGCAGGTCATCCTCGCCCTCAACCATGCCGTTTGCAATAAGCTCGGCATAGCCCGAAATCGCGGTAAGCGGGGTCTTGAGCTCATGAGTGATATTGGCCGTGAACTCGCGACGCATGCGGTCGTTATCGGCCAGCACCGCCATCTGGCGTTTAAGCTCCTTGCGCTGCGACTCAATGCGCTCGAGCATGGGAACCATCTCGGTGTAGGCATGTTCATAGCTACGGCGCGGGTGGTCCAAATCGACCTCCTGCAGCGGCGCAATGATGGCACGGGATTCGCGGCGCGCAAGGAAAAACGAAAGTACCGCGCCCGCCGCCGCGATAAGCAGCATCGGCGCCACTAGCGAGAGCAAAATCGCCGCGACGCCAGGCTGGGCCTGTGCCAAACGAACAACCTGACCGTTATCAAGGGCGACGGCGCGATATAGCATAATCTCGTCGAGCGTGGTGCTCGAGCGCTCCGCGGAGCCCGAACCGCTCTCAAGGGCCTCAATGACCTCGGGGCGATCGCCATGGTTGGGCAATGTGGAAGGAGACGCCTCGTTGTCGTAGGCGACCGATCCGTCCCCGTTGATCAGCGTGATACGAAGGTCCTCGCGATCGAGGCTTCGCAAGAATGCGATGGGTTCCTTCTGCTCGTTTAAGGCGGCGGCAATAAGCTCGGTTTCTTGCGAAAGGTTGGCACTCGTGGCATCTGCCAAGGTGTTTTGCACAAAGAACGCGCCCAGCACCGTAAACGCCAAAATGACGGACATAGCGCAGACAAATATCGTCGCAAACACGCGATGCGAGAGCGTGTGTTTTCCCTGAGGGGCAAAGACCACGGATTACTCCTCCGTTGCGGCGTCCGCAATGCCGGCATCTTCGACATCGCCACCGGCGGAAGGCTCGGCCAGGCGATAGCCCACGCCGCGCACCGTCTCGATAGCGCCGGCACGCTCGCCGAGCTTTTGGCGAAGCGTCTGCACGTGCACGTCAACGGTGCGCGAACCGCCGTCGAAGTCCCAGCCCCACACGCTCTGCAGCAGCGACTCGCGGGTAAAGACCACGCCGGGCTTGCGCATAAGATATTCGAGCAAATCAAACTCGCGCAAGGTGAGTTTGAGTGGCTCGCCGGCAACGGTCACCTCGCGATGGCTGGGTGAAAGCACGATATCGCCCACGCTGAGCACATCGCTCGCCTGCTTGACCATACCGCCGCGGCGCAGCAGCGCACGGCAACGGCTGGCAAGCTCCATGAGCGAAAACGGCTTGGTCAGATAGTCGTCGGCACCGCCATCGAGCGCCATCACCTTATCGAGCTCGGTATCCTTGGCAGTGAGCATCATGATGGGCACCGTCGCCGTCAGGCGGTCAGCGCGCAGGCGACGCATAATTGCCAAACCGTCGGTATCGGGCAGCATAATGTCGAGCAGGACGGCATCGGGTACCCGTCGCGCCACGGCAGCCTTAAACTCTCCATCGCACGAAAAGCCCTCGGCCTCGATTCCCTGCTTGCGCAGCGCATAGACCGTCAAATCCCTGATGTTGTCATCGTCCTCGACGTAATAGATCATGTTGAACCCCTTTGCGGCCGGCATGACCGCATCTTAACCCTAAAGGTACCTTTACCAGATGGTATCAGCCAAAACGTCCCGTCAAATAATCCGCCGTGCGCGGATCGGTGGGATTTTTGAAGAGCTGAGCGGTGGGCGCGTGCTCCACCAACTCGCCCAGCAAGAAAAACGCGACCGAGTCGGAGATGCGCGCCGCCTGCTGCATATTGTGCGTAACGACCACGAGCGTGCAGGTCTCTTTGAGCTCGCAGGCCAGCTGCTCAACCACCATCGTCGACACGGGATCGAGAGCGCTCGTGGGCTCGTCCATCAGCAGAATATCGGGTTGCACGGCAAGCGCGCGGGCGATGCACAGACGCTGCTGCTGCCCGCCCGAAAGGCCAAGCCCCGATTCCTTGAGCTTGTCCTTGACCTCATCCCATAGCGCAGCGCGACGAAGAGAGTCCTCGACCAGCTCATCCAGCACGGCGCGGTCGCGCACGCCCATGCCGCGCAGGCCATACGCGACGTTGTCGTAGATGCTCATGGGAAACGGGTTAGGGCGCTGGAACACCATGCCCACGCGCTGGCGCAGACGGCAGATGTCGTAGTCGCCCAGGATATCCTGGCCGTCGAGCGCGATCTTGCCCTCGATACGACAGTCCTTGATGCCGTCGTTCATGCGGTTAAAGCAACGCAGCAGCGTTGACTTGCCGCAGCCCGAAGGACCGATAAACGAGGTAATCTGCTTGTCGCAAATCTTGATGGACACGTCCTTGAGCGCGTGGTGGTCGCCATAGAACAGGTCGAGGCCCTCGACGTCGATGCGCGTCGGCGAGGCGGCAAGATCCTGCGCCGTGGGACGAGTCGCGTCCCCGACTTCGCGCTCGTGCGCAGCCTCGGCTTGCGCCTCCATTAGCTCCTCGAGCTCCGTGGGCTCCACAGCCGCAGCAGCCGTCATACCGCACACCTCCACATCGATATCAATTCAGCAGTATCGATAGTAGAAATCGTGACTCATACGCACGTGAGCGCATTGTCAGGTGTTTGTAAAGGCGCCTACACTACGCGGAGGGCAGCTCGATGGTAAAGACGGTATGCTCGGGTGTCGATTCGCACGCGATGGTACCGCCATGCGCCCCAACAATCTCCTTGGCGATGGCAAGCCCCAGCCCAGCACCGCCGCGATTGGTCGCACGCGCTGTATCCAGGCGATAGAACTTCTCAAAAATCACCTTGAGCTTTGGCTCGGGGATCGGATCGCCCTGGTTCACAAATCGTACGCGTACGCCACCGTCGCCCAAACGCCTGGCCTCGATCGTAATTGTCGAGCCTTCATAGCTATAGGCAACGGCGTTTTTCATGATGTTATTGAATACGCGAGCCATCTTGTCGCCGTCCACGAGCACCGTCAGGTCCTCGCAGATATCAACCTGGGCTTCCTTGCGCTGTTCGTTGAGAATGGGATAGAACTCGTCGGCCACCTGCGCCAGCAATAGCCCCAAATCGACGTAAGCGCGGGTGAGCACGATATCGTGGAAATCAAAACGCGTGATGTCGAAAAACTCCTCGATGAGCGCGTCGAGCCGATGGGCTTTGTCGAGCGCCACGCCCGTAAAGCGTGCACGCTGCTCAAGCGGCAAATCGGGAGCCTCCTGCAGGAGCGAAAGATAGCCCACCACGCTGGCAAGCGGCGTGCGCAGGTCGTGCGCCAGGTACGTAACCAGGTCATCTTTGCGATGCGATTCGTCGCGCAAGGCCTGTTGAACCTTACGCTCGCAATCGCGCGCCCGGTTGAGCGCACCCTCGACCTCGAGAAAGTCGCCGTCGATGGTATCCCACGTGTCGGGGTTGTCGATCAGACGGTCCTGAATACGGGCGGCGATCACGCGGTCGGCACGCTGCTCGCCTTGCTCATAACCCTGGTAATACAGGGCACGCCCGCAAAAGAACAGGACACACACGGCGAGTGCCAGCACAAAGCCGAGCATGTTGAACACAAAGGCGGCATTAAAGAACACGGGCCCGCCAATACCGCCAAGCGCCATGGCCCCGATCGCCAGCGTAGTCGTCCACGCGGCACCGCCGATTACCACGCAGCGGCGAACGATTTCAAATCGATCGATCAGCAAGAAGCCAATGAGCAGAACTGCCAGGATACCAACGATATTGTCAATGCCAATGAGTAGCAGACTCAGCAAAAAGAGCAGCACCGTCGCAAGCGCACGGTTGTCGACGACCGCCCTTATGTATTCAAAGAGTCGATCGGGCACCTCGAATACCCGCCTATCGTCTTTTGTCATATCCACTTCCCCACCATCAAAGGCGTTATTCGATTATGTAGCCAACGCCCCAGACGTTTTTGATAAAGCGCGGCTTTTGAGCATCGTCGCCGATCTTTTCGCGCAGATGGCGGATGTGCACCATCACCGTATTGTTGGAGCCGGGCATAAAATCCTCGTTCCACACCGCGCGGAACAGGTCCCCCACGGCCACCACGCTGCCACGATGCTCGACCAGATACAGCAAGATGGAATACTCGATGGGCGTGAGGCGCACCGGTGCACCGTCCACCGTCACACAACGAGCGTCGCGGTTGATCTCGAGGCCGTCGAGCTGGATGGTCGGCGACTCGACCGCCTGTGCGCGGCTGCCGTAGCTAGTGTAACGACGGAGCTGAGCATGAACGCGCGCAATGAGCTCCAGCGGACGGAACGGCTTGACCACGTAATCGTCTGCGCCCAACGAGAGGCCCTCGATCTTGTCATGTTGGGCATCGCGCGCCGTCAGCATAATAACGGGATAGGTATGGCTAGCGCGGATGGTGCGCAGCAGCTCAAAGCCGTCGATATCGGGCAGCATGACGTCCAGCAGCGCCAGATCGAACTCCTGCTCCAAAATCGCCTTGGCAGCATCTGCGCCGCTATAGGCAATCTGAACATCAAAGCCCTCTTTTGTAAGGTAGATACCAACCAGGTCGGCGATGGCCTTCTCGTCATCAACTACCAAAATGCGCTCGTTCATGCGTGCTCCTCTCGCGCTCCATTATGCCCGAGGCAGCACGCGCCACACACAACAAGCGCGGGCGATTAAGTCGACCTTAAGCACCTATGTGTCCGTTCGGGCGCAGACATGGGCCGCGCACGCCCGTGCGCTGATTGTCCGCGCCGGTAAACGATATACTTTGAACTCTAAAGAGACCATCCCGTCGAAAGCGAAATCTGTGAAGACCCTTAGTTCTCTTGTAAAGCGCTCCGCGCAACTGACCGCCGGCATTGTCTGCGCCGTCGCCCTTGCCGCCGGTACGCCGTCTGCCGCCGACGCCCAGGCGCTTACGACCGATATCGTTTGCGGCAAGACCGCCGACGCCCGCGGCATCACGGCCGAGAATCTGCCCGATATCGATGCGACCAACGCCATCGTCATGAGCAAGGACGGTTCCGTCTATTACGCCCGCAGTGCCGACGAGCAGGTCAAGATCGCCTCAATTACCAAGGTCATGACCGCAATCCTAACCATCGAGAACTGCAAGATGGATGAGAAGGTCACGGTGAGCAACGCCGCGGCAACCGTGGGCAATTCGACCGCCGGCTTGCTCAAAGGCGACGAGCTCACAGTGGAACAGGCCCTGCGCGGCCTGATGATTCCCTCGGGCAATGACGCCGCCATCGTACTTGCCGAGCATGTGGGCAAAAAGATCGACCCCAAGACCAAAGATGCCGAGGCCACGTTTGTCAAGGCCATGAACGAGCGCGCTAAAAAGCTCGGCTGCACGGGAACGCTTTTTGAGAATCCGCACGGTCTGGACTTTGATGAGTGGGCCGGCGACATGCACTCGACCGCGCACGATGCGGCCCTGATGATGCAGGAAGCAATGAAGAGCGATACGTTCCGCGAGATCGTGGCGAGCGATGATTCCTGGATTGAGGTTACAGGCGCCGACGGCTCCGACCACTCACATTCCATGGATACGCACAACGAGCTGCTGGGGCAGGACGGCAATATCGGCGGCAAGACCGGCACTACCGACGATGCCGGCTACTGCTTTACGGCAGCCTACGACCGCGATGGCGACGAGACCTATACCGTCGTTTTGAACTCCAGCACCAACGACCAGCGCTTTGCCGACACGGCCGCCCTTGCCAACTGGTACTACGGCCACAAGGTGACGGTTGCGATCGCCAACACGCAGGAAAAGACCGCCAACGGCAATCCGCTCATCGCGCGCATAAGCCAGACCGACTGGACGGACAAGACGATCGACGCCACACTCGCCGATCCCGCAGCTCAGGCGACCATCTTTTCGCTTGCCGGAGAAGTAACCGAAAAGGTTGCCTACGATGACCTTTCGGGCACGGTGCATGAGGGCGACAAAGTGGGTAGCCTCACGCTCAAACAAGACGGCATCAAGGTCGTTGTCGCGGATCTGGTTGCCGACGAGGAAGGCTCGGGACCGAATCCCATTGAATGGCTTCTTGTGAAACTCGACCGCCTGAGTCGTCGCATCGAAAACCGTCCGCTTACGGCAGAAAGCGAAACCGTAGCCAAGGCACCCGAGGTATAGGGTCGAAGAACAATACGCTCACTGAAAGGAGGCGTCCGAAAGGATGCCTCTTTTTTTGAGAACTCCTCAAGAAGATGAGGGTATCTCAGAATCATCAGAGCAGCATGGTGTTAGCCGTTTGCCTTTGCTCCGTCTTCGCAGAGTTTTTAAATGGGTTCGCCGAGCCGGCTAGTAAATCCTTTCGACCTCTTTGGTCAAGGCCTTAAATAAATCTCCAGTCGAGGAATTGGCCCCAGGGCACAGCGACTGCCAGGCACCCGTCTCCCCGACGATACCCGCACTCGTCATGACAAGATCGTCGCTCCGCCTGCGAATGGAGACGCTAATGGAACTGCCATTATGGAATCCGTATATATCGACTTTGTTAATGCGTCCATCAGCTAGATAGCTGATCCCAACATTGATACTGTCGCCATACTCCGGCAATTCGAAGCCATGGAGATCCTTCAACATCTTCACGTCCTGATGGCAAATGCGGGCTTCGACGACATTCTTGGGCATCTTGCCCGTCTTTGTAGGCGAGCAAAAGCTAATGCTTGGTTGCTCGCTGCTCATGCCTCGGTCGAACCTAAGCATGCACGGGCATACCGACTCAATTGTTCGCAAGGCGTCCGCCACGACCTTTTCCTCGGTAAACATCTCCACGTCAATGCCATTTTCTTCCATATAGGCACGGTTTTTACGTTGAAGCTCTAGCCGGACTGCAGCCTCCTCGTCTCCACGCTGTTCCCAATTTCCGGAGTCGGAGGCGTTTCGATCGAAAGCAGAATCAACAGAATACGACATCTGCCGTTGAGTAAGGTCGCTACCGCCGAGACGCCTTAGTTCCGAGCGTCTCATCAATAGTGTCACAATATCAAACAGCCAGCCAAATCCAAAAAGACCAAAGGTAAAGAGATATAGAAAGAAGCTGCCCCACATCCGTGCATACGCCCTATGAGCACCCGACCACCCGAGAAGGAGGCATAGCAAAAGCGCCTTGTTTGCCCTGTCAGCCGACGTGATTTCTCGAGTGAGAGATTTCTGTTCAGACTTCGCCAAAGTTGTAACTTCATGCGGTGAAACAGTAATTGAGGACGCCCTTGATGCCGAACTCCGAGCGCCTGATTTAACAACGGCGCGAGCGACATCCCCAACTCCGACGGTCGTTCTGCTGTATACGGCATTGTAAGCAGCCTTCTTCGGATTTTTGATCCACCCCATGCCCTTCTTACCATAGCCGGGGATTATCGCCCGCTTTACCGCGCGCTTCGCTCTGCCGGTCGTTCTTGCCTTGAGTGATGTCTTTAGATTCGGCTTACGCAGTCCAACCTTTACCATATTCCACTCCATCCCCTCGGAACCCCACACCGGGGTGCACGAGCGTGCCCCGGGTGTCC
This sequence comes from uncultured bacterium, assembly GCA_905215815.1. Classification (GTDB taxonomy): domain Bacteria; phylum Actinomycetota; class Coriobacteriia; order Coriobacteriales; family Coriobacteriaceae; genus Collinsella. The sequence continues at coordinate 27,509 of CAJMRN010000014.1, forward strand.
CCGTTTTCAAGCGCCCGTGTTTACCTAATGTTCGCGCCCTCTCGGGCTCTAGTCCCCAGCTGCCATTCTTGATAATAAAAAAGGGCCCCAAATGGGACCCTTCTTCAAATTCATACTGGCGGAGAGCTGGGGATTCGAACCCCAGATGCCCTTTTGGGGCATACTCGCTTAGCAGGCGAGCACCTTCGGCCTCTCGGTCAGCTCTCCGTAACAGCCGTTCTATAGTAACCAAACAGCCGAAGTTGGGCAAGAGGGAATTTTCGAATTGCCCAGCAGCTTTTCTTCCTCGCAAGCTTCGACTACCCCAGCGAGCGGTTGAGGGAGCCGAGTTCATCGTTGCCCATGGTGCGCCACATTTGGAAGATACAGACACGCGCCAGGAAAAAGAAGCCGTTATCGACCAGCTGCACGGCAGCATCCGCCAGCTGGTTGGTCACAGCAGGCACCGGCGGTAACTCGAGCCCGGCCTTACGGATGGTCTCAACCGCATCCTCAAACGTCGGCGGCTCATTGACACCCATCTCGTTCATAAGGCCCTGCATTTCCTCCAGCGCGTTGCCACCCGACTCCTCGCCACGCGGCACGAGGCGGTAGCATGCCAACGCGAGCTCGAGCTGGTCGCAGTTCCAATAGGCAAACGCCAGGCGATAGAACAGGTAACCGATTGAGGGGCGGTCGCTGGCAATGCGCAAGCCGTGGCGCGCCACCTCGATAATCTCGTCAAAGCGCTCCAGGCGCGCCAGCACGTTGATGAGCGCAAAGTGCGATTGCATGGACGAGCGAGCCAGATCGTAAAGACGACGCACCTCGGGCAATGCCCGTTCAAAATCCTCCTGCTCAGCGTAAAAGCTGCAGATTTCGTGCTGGGCAAAGTACAGCGCATCGGGAGCACGCAAAATACGAACGGAGCGGTCTTCCTCCATTACCGGCAGCACCATACGTACTAGCTGGTTGTCGCAAAACTGCGTCTGAACCGGACCCGTTGCCAAAAGCTCGGCAACGGCGCACTTAGTCTCCAGCTCCTCAACAAGACGGGAAAAGCCCTCAAACGCACCTGCGCGGTCGACTTTGGCCTGCTCGCGCAACTCAACAATGCGCGCTACATACGGGTCATCGTCCTCCTCCATGACCTCAAGCTCATCAGCCGTATCGGCAAGCAGCAAGTCACGCAACGCCGGCGGCAGCGAACGGTGGTCGTCACGCGGGCGAGCGTGAACCTCAGCGGGCTCAATCGCATCCGGCGCGTCTGACTCATATGCCTCAAGCATGCGCTTGCACGGCATATCGTCCATATCCATGCTCTCAAGATCCTTGGCAACAGGCACGCAATTGGCCAGATAGGCCGCACGCCCAAAGGAATATGTTGCAATAATACGTTCGCCCTGCTCGCCGTCGGGAGCCGCAATCTGAACGTAGCAGCGCGTAATGCAAGAACCTGCGGCAAAACACGCCGCCGCCAGCGTGAGTGCCACGCGCGCGTCGTGCTCCGCAGCCCAAATCGCGCGCACGTCCTCGTCCAACTCGCACCAGACGTCATCCTGGGCGTCGTATTCACGTTGCGGCATGGCATCCACGGCAGAGTGCCCAAACCGAACGAGCATAATCCCCTCGGCAACGTTTGCCCGATAGGTATAGTCGAGCCGTGTGACCACGTTAAGCGCCTCAACAATACGCGCGAAGCGGGTACGGACGTCCCATTCACCGCCCGGCCGGCAAGCCACCGTTCCCGGCTTTGCCCACGGGTTGTCACTCGAGGCCGTATCGAGCAGTCGAGGAATATCGTTGGTCGTCTTGGCGATATGCCATGCGTCAAAGAGCGCGCAGCCCTCCAGACTCGGAGACGAGGCCGCGGGGCCTAATCCAGCTCCGATGCGCTCAAGGATGCCGGAGAGACGGTTGAGACGGCACTCGATGGCAAGCAGCGTGTCAATCTCGTCCTGTTCCAGCAGACTACGATCAAAATTGAGATAGAACAGCTTTGAGCGATCGATGCGCGCTAGGCTCATTTCGGTCTTTGCCGCGATGGTGCGCAGGCGCGGCAGGTTGACCTCGCCCATCAAGGCCGCGGCATAGCGCTCGATACCACTCGGATCATCTGCGTGGTCGATGCGATAAAGCAACGTCTCGATGGCATCGGGGAGCGGCGTGGAATCAAAGCCCAGAAGCACCTCAACCGGCTCCGAAAGTTTTACAAGCTTTATTTTGTCGACGACATTTTTCATTCCTTCGTCGAGCCTGTCAGCGTCTGGCGTATTTGCGGCAACATTTTCGGAATCGGCAAATATCACGTAGCGCAAGAACATCGAGGCCATGAACTCGCCGTAGCGAAGGCTGCGGGTCGAATTCCACGTCTCGTGATCGGATTGTTCGCGCATGGTACCTTCGGGAGAGCCGTTGACTCGTGCTTGGGGACGCATGGTACCGTCGCTGTCCCTCACCGTAATCTCGCCAATGCTGGGGTTGGACTCGTCAAGGACCAGCTGCATGTCGGGCTCATCGGGCAATGACGCCTCGCTAACGGGACGGTCCACCTTGTACACCTCACCCGAAACGCTCACGTAGCCCAAAAGCGATATGTGGCTTTTGCCGACGAATTCGACAACATAGCATGACTCTTTGGGGTCCTCGCCAAAGACTTTCCAGACAACACCATACGAGCGCCCCGCGGGCTGCTCGGGCATCGATGGAAAACGCTTTTTGGGGTCGAGAAACTTGAGCTTGTATGTCGGACGCTCTGCCACGAAATATCACCCTGATCGGTCGTCTAGAGAAGGAGCGGTCGCGGATGGGCCGCGACACCTACTCGGAATCTTACACGAGTCGATAAGAAATAGACCGCTTCACGCTCGCGCCTCGACCGAGGTTCGAATCCATGGGATGCCGGCGTAAAAGAAAAGCCCCCGTTGCCAGAGGCTTTAAGTTCAAATGGTGCGGCGTATAGGATTCGAACCTATGACGTTCTGATTCGTAGTCAGACCCTC
>CAJMRN010000015.1 GCA_905215815.1 uncultured bacterium
AGTGCTGTCCCGGGATATCGCTCAGGTCGACGGTGCCGGACTGGGCAGTCTCGGTCTGCTCGGTGGTGGTATCGGTCGTTGAGCTCCCCCGTTTATTGAGCATGCCCGACACGATGGCAAACACAACAGACAGGGCAAAGAAAATCGCCAGCACGATGAGGATCTTCTTGATCACGCTCGACGAACGCGAAGGCTTCTTCTCCTCGTCCTCGCCATACTGAGGGATGGACTTGGGATACTCACGATACGGCTCGCGCGCATATCGGTCGCGCGACTCGTAGCGCGGCTGTGCCGTGCGCGGCATATAGGTCGTCTGCTGAGGTTGCGGAATGGGATTTTGCAGCAGGTCATCATAAGGGTCTGCCGCCGCGTTGCCGTAGGGGCTCTGCGACGAGGCACCATACGGGTCCTGCGCTGCGTTTCCGTAATTCACAACGCGCGTGGGATCGGCCGACGCCTGCGTCGTATCGGGGGCAACGTAGCCGGGATTCGGCACGACGCGGGTCTCATCGGCGCCATTGCCCGTCCGCGGGGAGCCGTAGCCACCCATTACGGTCGTCTTATCCTGGTCCATGCAACGATTCCTTTCCGTCGCCCGTAAGCATCAAGTTATCAATGCATTCTACCCGCGCAAAAGCCTATGATGGGCAATGGCCGTCGGTATCTACAAGACATGCGCGGCTGACGGTCACAAGCGAATCGAGGAACGTCATGGCAAAAAGCAAGCTCATCAAGGACACGACTCGTGCCGAACGTGAGGAGATCATCAAGCTAGCGCTCGCTGGCTGCGGCAACGGCAGCTGCGATAACTGTGGAAGCTGCAGCTTGGGAGCAGGCGACCCATACGGCACCTACCAGCCCTACATTGACGGCGAGATGGAAATCGCCGATATCAACATGATGGTCGCCGAGCGCAACGCCAAACTTTTCGGCCTCCAGCGCGGTTAATGATCCCTTCTTGAGCTGTACACCAAAAAAGCGCCCATCTACTACGTTCAACCCAAGGGAGTCAGCCATAGCCATATTTGTGTTAACAAAACCGCAGGTAAACGTCTTGCCGCATTGCTAAAAAACACTCCATGGTCGGTCCAACCCTGGTAAACGTAGTAGATGGGCGCTTTTCGTGGCGCGGCTGGCCCAGATAGCTTGTTTCGGAGCCAATTTGCATCAAAAAGTCCCCGGGGGCGCTGCGTTTTGTGCCACCGGGGACTGTTCAATTTATCTCTCGCGGCCTACCTTACTCATTGGGTACGTACGTGGCCTTGGCTCGCTCGGGCGTTACATCCTGACCGCAGGAATAGCTCGAATCGAAGGCATGCGCAACCAAGTCGTGGGTATCCCATGCCATGCAGTCAAACTCACCAGTATCGAGGACAACGATATATCATGGGGGGACGGATTCAGCGGGCCTTCGCCAACCGCAGCCGTAAAGTTGACATCCTGCGTGGCAGAGACGGCCTCATAGCTCGCCTGCGCATCGTCAGAGTCCTTCGACTTCAGCTGCTCCAGCGTCGTGGCGACCGTTGCGATGGTGCTGGCTACACTCTCCTCGGTGCCGGTAAGCACGGCGCTCAGCTCGGACACTTCATTGGTGCCGGCAATCTTCGAATCGCTTATCGGTGCCGGACCGGCAACGGCGCTAAACGCCTTACCATCGTAGGCATCGAATTCGCACTCATAGCCATCACGAGATTCGTTCATCCCGACTGGAACCTCTTTGACGTTGATCTTTTCCCCGTCATGCAAATATCGCCTGAACCCATAGGTGCCATCGTAATCGAATACACGGAGCGAAACGCCAACGCACATAACGTCAACCCAGATATCGGGCTCATATACTTTCTCGATTTTGCCGTCGCGGTATGCCCAAACTTCGGCCTTAGCTGCAGTGGCGCCATTAGTGTTGAAGAGCGGCTCGTCAGAATACTCAATCAGGAGTTCGTCCTGACCATCACCGTCAAAATCGACGAGTTTAGCGAAAGCAACGCCCTGGGCTCCATACGTCGATTGAGAAACCTCGACAGCCTCACCCTCGCCGTACTTCTTCTGGTACTCAAGGATCTTATCGGTGAACAGCTCGTTTGCCATCTTGACCGCTGCCTTGGCAGAGGCCTTGGCCTCCTTCTTGGACTGCGTGAGCTCAACGCTCTTAGGGGCGTCCGAGCCCTCCTTGGTGTAGTCGACCTTCATGGTGGTCGTGCTCTTCTTTTTGCCCTTGCCCGAGGTAATGGTCATCTGATATTTCTGGTCGGGCAGCTCGCCAAAGTCCTCTATGGCAAAGCCATCCTCGCCATCGACCTTAATGGTGTAACTCTTGCCCTTGCCATTCACGGGCGCCAGCTCGACGGTATAGCTCTTGAGCTTTTTTCCTTTGCTGTTTTTGGGCAGGATCTTGATCTCACGCGCGCAGACAACATAGCCCTTGCTACCCGAAGTTACCTCGGACGACGCGCCGATACGCGGCACGATCACGATAGCGGCGACAATGGCGACAATGACCACGCCGCCGATAACGGCCGCGACGATGCGGCCACTGTGCTTGAGCTTCTTGAGCTGGGGCGCCGAATCAAACGACCGAGTAGCCTCGTCGGGCTCGGTCGTAGGAGACCCATAATAACGTTCCGCGATCACAGGAGACGGGACATCCTGAGGAGCGTGCTGCCCCGCAGGAGCGGTCGCCGGCGCATCCTCTACCGGAAACGCCACAGGCTCCGTCTGGTCCTCAACTCCGTCCACGCGTGATCCGCAACTCGTACAAAACATGGAGTCATCGGGTATCTGAGCTCCGCACTTGGTGCAATACATCGCATCTCCCGTCTCTCGTCGCAGCCGCAATGCGCCCGCGCGGTTCTTCCAACTGCACCGTACGAGAGAAATCCCCAACCTTGTTGCGCAACATTGCCGCCGAAAAAATGATCCTTTGGGGACGGAGGAAAACGGATCACTTAGGGGGTTGGCCCTGTGCGGTGATCCGTTTTCCTCCGTCCCCTTGGGATCAAAAAGCCCCGCCGGGCCTTGGTAGGCGCGGCGGGGCGGGCAAGCGGCTATGAGCAGCAGGCTTAGAACAGGCCGGTGATGTTGCCGTCGTTGTCGACGTCGATATTCTCGGCCGCGGGGACCTTGGGCAGGCCCGGCATGGTCAGAACGCTGCCAGTCAGCGCGACCACAAAGTGGGCGCCGGCGGAAACCTTGAGCTCGCGCACGGTGATGCGGAAGCCCTCGGGAGCGCCCAGGGCCTTGGCGTTGTCGCTAAAGCTGTACTGCGTCTTGGCCACGCACACCGGCAGGTTGCCAAAGCCGTTCTCGCGCAGCTCGGCGAGCTGGCGCTTGGCAGCCGGGGTAAAGTCGACGCCATCGGCGCGGTAAACCTTGGTAGCAACGGCCTCGAGGGCATCGGCAACATCGGCGCCGTCTTCGTAGGCAAACTTGAGCTCGCTCGGCTGCTCGATCAGACGCATGACCTCGTCGGCCAGCTCGAGCGCGCCCTCGCCGCCCTTGGCCCAGACCTCGGAAAGCTTAACGTTAACGCCGAGCTTCTGGCACTCGGACTCGATGAGCGCAAGCTCGGCCTCGGTGTCCGTCGGGAAGCGGTTGATGGCGACCACGCAGGGCAGGCCGTAGACATTCTGAATGTTGTCAACGTGGCGCAGCAAGTTGGGCATACCGGCCTTGAGGGCCTCGAGGTTCTCGTCGTTAAGGTTGGCTTTGGCAACGCCGCCGTTGTACTTAAGCGCGCGGGCGGTGGCGACAATCACGACGGCGCTGGGGCGGACGCCCGTCATGCGGCACTTGATGTCGAGGAACTTCTCGGCACCCAGATCGGCACCAAAGCCTGCCTCGGTAATGGCGACATCGCCAAAACGCATAGCCATACGCGTGGCCATGATGGAGTTGCAGCCGTGGGCGATGTTGGCGAAGGGGCCGCCGTGGACAAAAGCGGGCGTACCCTCGAGCGTCTGCACCAAATTGGGCTTGAGCGCATCCTTAAGCAGCGCAGCCATGGCGCCCTGGGCCTTGAGGTCGCGGGCGCGGACGGGCTCGCCGGCATAGCTGTAGCCGACGACAATCTCACCCAGGCGCTCCTTGAGGTCGCTGATGCTCGTGGACAGGCACAGGATTGCCATGACCTCGGAGGCAACGGTGATATCGAAGCCGTCCTCGCGCGGCACTCCCTGGGCCTTGCCGCCAATGCCGTCGATAACATGGCGCAGCTGGCGGTCGTTCATGTCGACGACGCGCTTCCAGGTGATGCGCTTGACGTCGATACCGAGCTGGTTGCCTTGCTGAATATGGTTGTCGAGCATGGCGGCCAGCAGGTTATTGGCGGCACCGATAGCGTGGAAGTCGCCGGTAAAGTGCAGGTTGATGTCCTCCATGGGGATGACCTGAGCCCAACCGCCGCCGGCGGCACCGCCCTTTACGCCAAAGACGGGACCGAGCGAAGGCTCGCGCAGGGCCACGGCGCTCTTGACACCGCGACGGCGCAGGCCATCGGCCAGACCGATGGTCGTGGTGGTCTTGCCCTCGCCGGCGGGCGTGGGGTTGATGGCGGTCACGAGGACGAGCTTGGCCTGGTGATTGGTCGGCTCGTTGAGCAGTGAATAGTCGACCTTAGCCTTGTCGAAGCCGTACGGAATCAGGTGCTTTACGTCGACGCCGGCGTTCTTAGCCACCTCGGTAATGGGCAGCGGCGTGACGGAACGTGCGATTTCGATGTCAGTAGGCATGGGCGGTCCTTTCGTTACCGGATGAGAAAAAGACCAATTCAGCATAGCACGGGCGCGCAATGCTAAAGCACCCGTAACCGATGAATGGCGATATGTTTATCCAATGCTCAGCGATAGCCTACAGACCAGCCAAAACAAACCCGCCTCTAAACGGCTGGCTCGATGCCCAAGTGCTCAAAGGTGCGCAGCGTTGCCTGGCGGCCCTGGGGCGTGCGAATCATCAAGCCGCACTGCAGCAGATAGGGCTCATAGACATCCTCGAGCGTACCCGGGTCCTCGCCCACCGCGCTGGCAAGGGTCGTCAGGCCCACGGCACGGCCGGAGAACGTCTTGGCGAGCGTCTCCAAGATGCGAATATCCATCCAGTCCAGACCAAGCTCATCGATCTCGAAGAACTCGAGCGCCTGACGGCAAATATCAAGCTCAATAGGACCGTTGCCGCGCACCTGCGCATAGTCGCGCACACGCTTGAGCAGACGGTTGGCCAAGCGCGGCGTGCCACGCGAGCGCGAGCCGATCTCGAGCGCGCTCGGATGGTCGATCGTCACGCCCAGGATGGTCGCCGAGCGCGTCACAATCTGGGCAAGCTCCTCGACCGTGTAGTAGTCCAGGCGATACGAAATGCCAAAGCGGTCGCGAAGCGGGCCGGTCAACATGCCCGAACGGGTCGTGGCAGCCACCAGCGTAAACTTGGGGATATCTAGGCGAATCGAGCGAGCGGCCGGGCCTTTACCGATCACGATATCGAGCGCAAAGTCCTCCATAGCGGGATACAGGACTTCCTCGACCGAACGGTTAAGACGGTGAATCTCGTCGATAAACAGCACGTCACCCGGCTGCAGGTTAGTCAGGATAGCTGCCAGGTCACCGGTACGCGCGATAGCCGGACCACTTGTCGTCTTGATCTGAGCGCCCAGCTCGTTGGCGATAACGGTAGCCAGCGTGGTCTTGCCCAGGCCCGGAGGACCCGAGAAGATCACGTGGTCGAGCGTCTCGCCACGGCTCTGCGCCGCCTCGATCAGCACACGAAGGCTCTGTTTGATATGCTCCTGACCGCAGTAGTCGTCCAGGCGCTGGGGACGCAGGGTACGATCGACATCGAGGTCTTCGGGCGTCAGCTCCGAGCCCACCATGCGCTCACCGTGCGCCATGGATGCCGCCGGCGAGTTGCCGGACGTCGCCCACAGGTCCTGAGAGTCATCGGCTTCCCACATCACGCATCCATTCCGAGTCGCTTAAGCGCCGCGCCGAGCAGATCCTCGACACGCATATCCTGCCCATCATACCCGCTCAGGGCAACCTCGGTCTCCTGCGGGCTAAAGCCCATGGAAAGGAGCGCCGCGTGGGCATCATCGATCGCCGAGGGAGCGGCGGCGGGAACCGGCATCGCAACCTGACCGGGGATTACGTCGACCGGAACAAAGCCCTTATCCTTGGCAAAGGTACTCTTGAGCTCCAAGATGAGGCGCTGGGCGGTCTTTTTGCCTACACCGGACACCTTGGCCATGCCCTTGTCATCCTCGGCCATTACCAGGGAATACAGCTGTCCCACGGTATAGGTGGAAAGCACGGCGAGCGCCAGGCGCGGGCCAACGCCCGAGACGGACACGAGCCGATCGAACATCGTGCGCTCGTCCTTGGAGGCAAAGCCAAAGAGCGTCATGGCGTCCTCGCGCACCTGCATGCGGGTATAGAGGCGAACCTCACCGCCGGGCGTGGGCAGCGTGGCAGCAGTGCTGCCAGATATGCCAAGCTCAAAGCCTACGCCCGATACATCGACGACGGCCGAGCTCATCGTGGCCTCGACAAGCGTTCCATGGAGCTGGGAGATCATCAGTATCCGGTTCCTCTCTGTTGATAGAACTCGCCGCCGGTAAGCGCCCGGGTGCGGCTTAGGTTAACGTGACAGATGGCGCAGGCCAGGGCATCGGCGGCATGGTCTGGGTGAGGGTCGTGATCGAGCTGCGTGAGCGTGCGCACCATGTAGGCAACCTGCCGTTTATCCGCAGCGCCCGTACCCACCACGGCCTGCTTGATCTGCATGGGTGTGTATTCGCCAATCTCGAGCGCGCACTCCGAAAGCGCCACGAGCGCGGCACCGCGGGCATGCGCCGTGGGGATGGCCGAGCGGACGTTAGCGCCAAAGTAAATGCTCTCGATAGCAGCGGTATCGGGGCGATAGCGCTCGACGACGCCCTTGAGATCGCGGGCAATATGCGACAGGCGCACCGCGAGCGGGCTGCCCGCGCTGGTCTCGATACAACCGTAGGCACGGCAGCGAACCTCGCCACATCGCTCCTCGATAATCCCCCAGCCCGTATGGGCCAAACCAGGGTCGATACCCAAAATAACCAAGCCGACCTCCCCTCGTCACAAGCACAGCGCAAGGCAAGGCCCCGCGCATCATTCACGAACGTCTGTTCTAGAATAACACAACGGGGCCAAGGTACTTAGTTGAAGTGTCGGGGTTGGAAGCGAATCCTATTCTCAGTTTAGTTCTGCGAGAAGAATGGAAATTGTCGGGGGTCAACCGGCGGATGCGGCATCGGACCTCCCTGGGGCCCACCCTGCGGTCCGCCCTGGCCGCCCATCATTTTTTCGATGGCGTCCTGGACCTCACCCTCAAACTTTTTCATGCCCTCATGCAAACGACGCTGACCGTCCTCGGAGCGCAGCTCTTCCATCTGCTCGGGCGAAATACCCAACAGCTCGCCTAATAAGCCCATCATCTCGCCGCGCATACGGTCACTCGTATCGTCGTCGGCAAAACGGCGCACCTCGGCGCGCGCCAGCGAATCAACCGCCATGCGCTCCTTACCGTTGAGACCCAGATCGGACCACGCAAGCATGTACGGCCAGGCGCGCTCGGCAAACGAACGGGCCGAAACGATCGGCGCCGTCGGTAGCATGCGACGAGCAGCCTCACCTTGGCGCACGAGCATCAGCAGCAGCGAGCAGGCCTCGGGCTTGGCGGCGGCCATCGGGATGTCATCAAAGGGGCGGTTGCGGTCCACGTGCGACTCGAGCGCACCATCGACCTCGCCCGGCTCAAGCCCGCCCAGCAGCTGCGCCGCGCGATCGAGCATATCAACCGGGCCGGCGAGCGCCGAGAGTGCCTGCGCCAGCACGCGATCCATGCAATCCTCTACCGCGTTGAGCGTCACGAGCTCTTGGGGCACCACGGCCGAGGTGCGGTTGCGCACGCGTGCCACAAACTCGAGCGTCGACAGATACACGTCGCCAAAGGGCGCAAAATCGCCCTGATAGCCGCCGGACAGCGCGGGCGCCGCCAGTGCGTACTCAGTCTTGGAAAGCGGGCTCAGCGCCATAGCGCCCAGCTCGAGCGCCGTATCCTCGAGCATCAGGCCCAGCGCACGCGAACGCAGACGTTCGGCATCGCCCGCCGACACATCGCGGTCGAGTACGCGCGCCGCATCCGGCGCATCGCGCTCGACGGTGCGAATATGCAAGCGCTCAGCAATTGAGCGAACAGCAGAACAGCGGGCGGCCTCCGCCTCCTCCTGCGCCGGCGTAAAGATGCGATTGCGCCCCAGCACCAGGCCAATCACATTACGCGGACCCAAGGCATCGACGGCAAGCGCCGCCAACAGGGACGACGGCAAATCGCCCTCGAGCGCCACCACGGCACGCGAGGCGCCGCGAGCGCGGGCATTGTCGCGTACGGCAAGCACCAGCGCCTGCCACAGCCACTCCTCGGAACGAAACTCGGGCAGCTCGTGGTCCTCCAGGGCATCGAGCATCACGCCGCGCTGAATCTCCTGAACCAGCAGGCTCTCCTCAAAGCACGGCGCCTGGGCCACCACGCGGCCGCAATCGTCGAGCACAAACGATCCGCCGGTATACACCGACTCGTCATAGGCACCAATCGGCGCCATGCAGGCAAACCATACGCTGCGCTTGGACGCGATCTTGCGGTAGACACCGCTGCGCACGGCGGCAATGGCGGCTGTCTCGCGATCGGTCATGTCAAACGCGTTGAACTGGAAATAGGCGATGAGGTCGACGCCGGTCGGCAGCATCTCGAGCTCGCGATCTAGGTCAAACACCACGGCGATGCGCACGCCGTCCACGTCAAACACCGGCGGTGCCCAACGCGCGTCGTTGCTCTCGCCACGCTGCAGGGCGATGCTTGCGCGCGCGGGCACCACGCGACCATCCTTAAGCATCATGTAGTCGAGCAGGGGCTGGCCCTCAAACGAAACCGCAGAGGGCACGATGCAGATCATGTCGAGCTCTTGGATGCGCTCGGCAACGCCCGTCAAGCCCGTCAGCATATCGTGCTCAAAATCGGCAGCGCCCACCAGGCTGCCCGGCATGGCGCCCATAAAGAGCGGGGCCGGAACGCACAGCACGCGCGCGCCGCGCTCATGAGCCAGGCGAGCCTGGTCCTCGATGCGGCCGCAAATGCCCTCGATGTCACCCAGGCGCATATCGATCTGTGCAAGTGCGAGCTTCATGGCCCAGCCTTTCCGTCGTAAATCATCGTTGCCGTAGTAAAAGCGCCGGCCGCATAATGCAGCCGGCGCTCGCATGTGCATATGCTAGCTATGATACCCCGAGCGGGGGCGCGCTCCTAGAACGTCGCGGACCACAGCCCATGCAGGTTGCAGTAGGCATAGACGGTACCGGTCTTGGAGCCGCCAGCGAAAAACGTCGTGGGCTTCATGCCGGGCTCAAGGTAATGGACCTCCAGGCGGCCCTCGGCCTCAAGCGCGATCCACTCGATGTAGTGCTCGGGCAACATGGGGTGCTCTGTCGAGCCCACGCGTGCGCGAATGACGTGGCCGTCACGCTCGATCTCGACAACAGGCACGTGCTTCTCGTGTGCCGCATCCTCGGTGTTCGCCGTCAGCTCCGTGCAGCCGGCAGGGGTCGCAACGCCGTCGCCAAGGGCGGCAACGAGTTTGCCGTTGGAATCCTTAAAGAAATTCGCCATGATGTTCTCCTTTGCTGATGTGCCAATGTTCTCGATGCTTCTTATGCCCAAAGGCAGGCGAACCATCCACGGCATGGCAAATGAACACATAACGAGCGAGGCTAGCGACCGTCGCCACCGAGCAGCGCCAGAACATCTTCGCGGGTAAACAGTGCCGACGAGATACCATCGCCGCCGAGCACGCTGTTGACCAGATCACGCTTGGACTCCTGCATCTGCATAATGCGTTCCTCGATCGTGTCCTTGGCGATGAGCTTGTACACGGTCACGGTGTGCTGCTGGCCAATGCGGTGGGCACGGTCGGTCGCCTGGTCCTGCGCCGCCACGTTCCACCACGGGTCGTAGTGGATGACCACGTCGGCAGCCGTCAAATTAAGGCCCACGCCGCCCGCCTTGAGCGAAATCAAGAACACCGGCACCTCGCCCGCCTGGAACTGCGCAACCATCTTGGCGCGACTCTCTTTAGAAGATGCGCCCGTGAGCTTAAGGAAGGCGATGTCCTCCTTGGCCAGGCGCTTGCCGATGATATCGAGCATGCCCGTAAACTGGCTGAACAGCAAGATGCGATGACCGCCGTCGAGCGCGCCATGGACGAGCTCCATACACGTATCGAGCTTGGCGCTTCCCGCCTTGTAGTCCGCATAGTGCAGATGCGGATCGCAACAGATCTGGCGCAGCTTGGTGAGCTCGGCAAGTACCTTGAGCTTGTCTTTCTTAAACTCCCCGGCCTCGCGGTGCTGCACTTGCTGGGCAATGCGGTCCTGGTTGGCCAGGTAGAGCTTGCGCTGCTCGCCGGTAAGCTGCGCCATCACCGTATCCTCGATCTTCTCGGGCAGATCGGCCACCACATCTTCCTTGACGCGACGCAGCACAAACGGCGACACGAGCGCCTGCAGACGAGCGGCGCTGTCACCCTCGGTATGTTCGACGGGACCCTCAAAGCGCTTGGCAAATGAGTCGCGCGTGCCCAGAAGGCCCGGCATCAAAAAGTCGAAGATGCTCCAGAGCTCGGACAGACGGTTTTCGATGGGTGTGCCCGTCAAGGCAAAGCGCACGCCGGCCGGCAGGCGCTTGGCAGCGCGGGCCACCTGGGTGAGCGGGTTTTTAATGTACTGGGCCTCGTCGAGCACCACGCGGGCAAAGTTCTGCTCGACGTATTCGTCGATGTCGCGGCGCATGAGATCATACGACGTCACCACCACGTTGTGCTCGGCGGCACCGGCAATTTGAACGCGACGCTGGGCCTTGGCACCCACGATGGCGCACACATCAATCGAGGGGGCAAAGCGCTCCAACTCGGCAGCCCAGTTGTACACGAGCGACGCGGGACATACCACGAGCGTGGGCTTGGTATCCCCCGCCTCCACGCGCGCCAGAATGTGCGCGATCATCTGCAGCGTTTTGCCCAGGCCCATATCGTCGGCCAAGATGCCGCCAAGGCCCAAGTGCTCAAGCGAGCCGAGCCACTGATAGCCGTCGACCTGGTAGCCACGCAGTGTGGCCTTGAGCGAGGCGGGCACCGTAAAGTCCATCTTGCCGAGCGTGTCCAGGCGCTCGACGGTACGGAGGAACGCAGCGTCGCGATCGGCCTCAAGCGCTGGCGTGCGCGCGAGCATGCTATCGACAAAAAGGGTGCTCGACGCGGGAAGCGACACGCCGTCGAGCAGGTCGACGGCATCGACGCCCAGGTCCTCGGCAAGGCCAAACGCGGCACGAGCGCCCTCGTCCAGGCGCACGATGTCACCCGACGTGAGACGCGCAAACGTCTGGTGACGCTTATACGAATCGAGATAGACAGCAAGGTCAGCCGCCGAAAGCCCGCTCGCACCCAGCTCGACGTCGAGCAAGTTGCTCTTGACGGTGGCGCGCACCGAGAGCTTGGGCGCAGGGCGTACCGAGATCTGGCGCAGGCGGTCGCTGAGCATGACCTCGCCCAACTCGGACAGGGCAGACAGGCCCTCGGTCAGCAAGTGGAACAGGCGGGCGTCGTCGCGCTCCTCAAACGCCAGACCACCCTCGTAGAAATCGAAATAGAGGGCCGCCGTGTCCATAACGCGAAACTCCGCCACCGTATCGCGGGGCGGAACGCCGGGGCGCTGCTCTTCGAAAGGACTGCCCGGAGCACCAAGACTAAAGAGATCTGCCGACCAATTGCCGTAGGTAACCGTAACTTTGCAGGTCACAAGACCATCGTCGACGCCAATCGCCATGGCAAAACTCGGCTCGGGCGCCACGGCGTCGAGCGCGGCGGGAGCGGTCAGGTCGGTGTAGTCGCGCAAGATCGGCAGCGCCATGCGGCAGAACTCACCCACCTGGTCGGCGGCGATATGGACCGGCGTGCGGCAGGGCAACAAGTGCGATAGGAACGGCGCCGCATGTTGGGCAAACGCCGTGTCGGTACGGCGCGCGCGGCGCGTATCGACCAGATAGGCTGCATCGCCCGCGACAAAGCAGTACGTATCGGCCGGCAGGCGCAAGTCGTAGCTGCCTCCCGCCGCCGGTGCAATCTTGGCGGCAAGGAGCGGCGGGCGCTTTGCCGGGACTTCGCCCTCCCCCTGCGGCGACGGCTCGACCGCCACCTCGTAGGCGCGATGCGTCGTCGTCCCCCGCGACCAAGCAGGCTCAAAGGACATAGTCCTGCCACGCAGCAGGTCCAGTACGGACACGACAGAATACTCGGATACCGGCAACTGACGCTCGGCGACAAAACCGCTGCGGGCAAAGTCGTACGATGCCGAGCGCGAGCTCGTGATGTCGTAAAGATAGGCAACCGTCGTCACAACAAGTTCGAGCAGTTGCACCGAAACCTCATCAAAGGCCTCGGGCGTATGGAGGAACGTAAGCTTCTTGCCATAGGAGAACGTACCGCCGCGCACATAGGCATCGGCCATGCCGTCGATATCCTTAACCACGTAGGACACCGAACCGCAGCGAATGCGAAACTCGAGCGCCCAGTTAAAGCGATCGGCAAACAGCGGATTGTAGTACGGCACCAGCGAGGGCTCCAGCACCGCTTTGGGCGCATCGGGGTCAATGGTGCCGGCGAGCTTGCGGCGCATGGCCGCGAGCTCGTCCATGCGCGCGTCCGAAAGATCGGAAAGCGCCGCCACAAGGCTCGGGCTCGTGGGGACGGGCGCCGGGAAGGGAAAATTGGGGTTGACCGCAGATGCGGTGGGCGCGGGGCGCGTGGGCTGCTTGGACTGTGTGGGCGGTACTGTAAACGTGCGGACCGGCGTGCGCAAACCCTCGACGGGCTCGGCGCCACTGGCATCCAGATACGCCAGCGCCGTGGCTATGGCGTGCTTGCACATGCCGGAATAGCGGAAGGCGGCGGGACAATCGCAGTCGTAGTCGATAACCTCGTGCTCGTCCATGTCGAGCACCACGTGCGTCTTGTACAGGTCGCCGCGCGAGCCGCGCACCGTGCCCTCGATGTTCACGTTTTTGGAGAAGCGCGAGCCGGAGTCATCAAACGACAGCACGGCGCCGTTGAGCATGAGCGAGCGCCCCTTCATAAAGGTGCTGCTAAGCGCCGCCTCCTTACGAAGCGCCTGCACAAACGTCCCCTGCGCCATCACTTCCTCCAATCTCGCGCGGACCAGCAAGGTCGCCCTTAGATCACCGTCACGCGACCCTGGTTACCCACGATGGCTTTTGCCTCTGCCAACAGCGGAATCGAGCGTGCGTTGACTTTGGCCGGCACCTCGGCACGCAGTACGCGCCCATCCACCTGCTCGATAAAGATCTCCACGCGGTCGCCGCCCGGGTTGGCGGTAAGCACCGTGGCAAGACGCGCCATATTGCCCTGGCTAAAGCGGCTGTTGGGCACCATGACCTCAAACACCTTGGGCTTGTTGCTCTCCTCGTTGAGCTCCAGCGGCACAATCTCCTGCGCGATGATCTGATCGCCGCGGTCCGAGCGCTCGAGCTTGCCCTTAATGCGCACAAACGCATCGGACAGCTGTGCACCGGTCTCGGGATCGACCTCGCCGTACAGGTACCCCTCGGCCTCCTTGTAGGTCTTGGGGAACACCACGACCGTGGCCTCGCCTTCCATGTCCTCGAGCTGCACAATACCCATGGGGTCGCCGTTTTTGGTCACGCGCTTGGACACGCTCGAGACCATGCCGGCCCACCACAACGCCTTGCCCTCGGGAATCTCCTGGTTGATGGTACCGCCCGTGGGGTTTTGCACCTCATAGCCGGTGTCGATCTGCGAGAACGAAAAGTCGCGCGCCTTGGCTAGCGCATACTCAAACGGGCGCAGCGGGTGGTCCGAGACGTAGATGCCCAGAACCTCCTTCTCCTGGCTCAGCTTAAGGTGACGATCCCACTCCTGGCCATCCGGATCGGGCACGCTCACCTCAAAGCCCGAGCCCTCAACATCGCCAAACATATCGAAGAACGACGTCTGGCCGCTCGCGCGATCTTTCTGGCGCTTTACCGCGGCATCGATGATGTTCTCGGGGTTGTTCTTATCCACAAAGTGCATCATCTGGCGACGCGGATACCCCGTGGAGTCGAAGGCACCTGCCTTGATGAGCGATTCGATCACGCGACGGTTAGCCTGGCTCGAGTCCACGCGCTCGACAAAGTCGTGCAGTGTCTTAAACGGGCCGCCCGCCTCGCGCTCGGCGATAATCGCCTGCGCCACGCCGGTGCCCACGCCGCGAATGCCGGCCAAACCAAAGCGCACGCCTTCCTTGGTAGCCGTGAACTCGGTACCGGACTCGTTGACATCTGGCGACAGCACGGGGATGCCGTCGTGACGGCACGCCGAGACGTAGTGAACGATCTTGTCGGTCTTGCCCGTGTAGGACGTCAGAACGGCCGCCATGTACTCGTGCGGATAGTGCGCCTTAAGCCATGCCGTCTGCATAACCAGGATGGCGTAGCCGGCGGAGTGCGACTTGTTAAAGGCGTAAGATGCGAACTCGAGAACATCGTCCCAAATCTTCTGGGCGACCTCGCGCGTGTAGTTGTTCTTGATAGCGCCGTTCATCCAGTGGTCGTAGGTGGTCTCGTCCGAGCCATCCTCCCAGTGGAGCACCGTCGACGTGAGCAGCTTGATCTTTTTCTTAGCCACGGGCTTACGGATACGCGAGTCCGATTCGCCCTTGGAGAAGCCGCACATCTCGACGGAGATGAGCATAACCTGCTCCTGGTAAACCATGGTGCCGTAGGTTTCGCCCAGGATGTCGTCCAGGCGGTCGTCGTAGGAGACAGCCGGCTCCTTGCCGTTCATACGGTTGATGTAGGACGAGACCATGCCGGCGCCCAGCGGGCCCGGGCGGTACAGAGCGATCAATGCCACGACGTGCTTGTACTCGGTGGGCTTCATGTTCTTGATCGTGGCCGTCATGCCGGCGGACTCGACCTGGAAGACGCCGGCGGTGTGGCCGGAACCCATGAGCTTAAAGATCTCGGGGTCGTCAAAGGGAATCTCTTCCTCTTTGATGTCGATGCCGAAGTTCTTTTTGATGTTTGCCTTGGCCTTGGAGATAACCGTCAGCGTGCGCAGGCCCAAGAAGTCCATCTTGAGCAGGCCCATGTCGGCAACGGTATGGCCCTCGTACTGGGTAATCTCGACGCCGCCCTTGGTGTCGAGCTTGGTGGGCACGTGCTCGTTGACGGGGTCGCGGCAGATCAGAACGGCGCACGCGTGCACGCCCTCGCCACGGGTGAGGCCCTCAATCGAGAGCGCCGTGTCGATGATGCGGCGGGCGTCGTCGTCCTTTTTATAGGCCTCGGCAAAGTCGGGGTTAAACAGATCCTCTTTGCCGGGTTGTTTTTCGAGTACCTGCTTGAGCTTGACCTTGGGGTCGCTCGAGACCATCTTGGAGAGGCGCTGGCCCATGTAGACCGGGTAGTCCAGAACGCGCGCGGCATCGTTGATGGCCTGCTTGGCCTTGATGGTCGAGTAGGTGATGACGTGGGTGACCTTCTCGGGGCCGTAGAGCTGGCGAACGTGCTCCACGACCTCGAGGCGCCGCTCATCGTCGAAGTCCATATCGATATCGGGCATCTCGGTACGCTGCGGGGACAGGAACCTCTCGAACATCAGGCCGTTCTCGAGCGGGTCGAACGCGGTGATGTTCATGGCGTAGGCGACGATAGCGCCGGCGGCCGAGCCACGGCCGGGACCGACGCCGATGCCGTTGTCCTTGGCCCATTGCACGTACTCGGCGACGATCAAAAAGTAGGCGGCAAAGCCCTTGTCGCAGATGACCTTGTATTCGTACTCAAAGCGCTCTTTGATGTTGACGCCACAGATCTCGCGCGTGGCCCAGTCGTCACCGTAGTGTTGGCGCAGGCCCTTCTCGCACTCGCGGCGGAACTGGCTCTCGTGCGTCTCGCCGGGATCGAGCAACGGGAAGCGCGGCAGGATGATGGAATCCCAGTCCAGCTCCACATAGCACTTGTCGGCAATCTCGAGCGTGTTGTCGCAGGCCTCGGGGCAATACGGGAACATCGCCCGCATCTCCTCCTCGGTCTTCATGTAAAACTCCGAGCCGGTCATGCGCATGCGGTTGGGGTCGTCGACCTTGGCGTTCATGCCAATGCACATGATGACGTCCTGCACGGGCGCGTCCTCGCGGCGCAGGTAGTGGAAGTCGTTGGTGGCGATGACCTTGACGCCCACCTGCTTGGCAATATCGATGAGCGTGCGGTCCATCTGCTCGTCGGTCAGGCCGTTGTCGGTGGTAATGCCGTGTTCCTGGATCTCGATATAAAAGTCACCGGGATCGAAGGTGTCGCGGAAGGTCTCGGCCCACTTGATGGCGCCCTCCATGTCACCGCGGTCGATGTACTTGGGGATGATGCCGGCGATGCAGGCGCTCGTGCAGATCATGCCCTTGGCGTGGCGGCGCAGGTTGTCGAGCGTCACACGCGGCTTGTAGTAAAAGCCCTGCACAGCGGCCTCGGAGACCGTCTGCATTAGGTTGACGTAGCCCTCCTGGTCCTTGGCCAGAAGAATCATGTGGTAGAGCTCGGGCTTGTGGTCGCGGGCAAGGGTCTCGTCCGGCGTAAAGTAGACCTCGCAGCCAAAGATGGGCTTGATGACCAGGGGCGGCTTGAGCTCGTCGATGTTGCCTTTCTCGTCCCACATGGCCATGTCCTTCACATACTGGGCATGCTCGCGCGGGTTTTCCTCGGGATCGGGCTCCACCAACTCGTCGCGGCGATCCTTTTCCAAGAAGGCCTTGTCGTGACTCCAGGTTTTGTACTCGGGCGTATTGTGGTTGACGGCGTCGCAGGCCAGCGCCAGGTCGGGCACGCCATACATGTAGCCGTGGTCGGTAATGGCCACGGCGGGCATGCCCAGCTCAACGGCACGGTTGACCATATCCTGGATACGGGTTGCGCCGTCGAGCATGGAGAAAACAGTGTGATTGTGCAGATGGACGAATGCCATGTGATGAGCTCCGATGCGGGTTCGTGATCTTAGGGTTACGATTCTACCGCACGGCGCGGACGGCACCCGAACCTAGCCCAAACCCACACGGCTCCTATTGAGTTGCGGTGAAATAGTTCCCGCTTGGGCCACCTGGGTCGCAATACAGGAACTATTCCACCGCAAGTTATCTGAGGGCTAGAGGTTGTAGGTGACCACTTGAGGTTCGGCGGGTTCGACGAAGATGGTTGGATCCGGCTGCTCCACGCGGACGAACTTGACGGTCACAGCCTCAAAGCCCGCCTTGTGCAGAACATCAGCGTAGACGCACGCCTGCAGGGCGTGCTTCTCGAGCAGCTGGTCCGGCGTCTCGTCCGGCGTGCCACCCGTCTTGTAATCGATGACCAGTGCGCGCGACGGATCGGCCGGGTCGGTTGCCAAGACATCGATGGCGCCCTCGGCATAGGCGCCGTAGCGGGCGATATCCTCGTCCTCGCAGCCCAGCGAGAAGAACGGCACCTCGGCACGAATGCACGGCCACGCGAGCAGCTCGGCACGAACCGACGACTTGAGCCAGCGATCCAGAGCGACATCGAAGCGCTCGCGCTGTTCCGGCGTCAGGCGCCACAAGCGAGCCAGGGCGTCGGCACGCTCAGCGGGCAGTGCATCGGCACCCATCTCGATGAGCCACTGGCAGGCGGCATGGAACGCCGAGCCCAGCGCCATGGGGTTGCCGGCGAGCTCAACGGCGGCCACGTCTGCATCCGTCATCTCGGAACCATCCGACTCCGCATCATCGCCGGCCTCGTCCATGGGCACGTGTACCTCGGCGGCACGATCTTCCGTCTCGGCATGGAGCGCCGCGGCGATTGACGAGTAGCTATACGAATCACGCATCGGATACGGACAGATGCCCATGCGCACGCCCACTGCCTGGGGATACACAAGCTCAAACGAATCGGGCTTGGGGTCGGCAGGACCGGGGACGGTTGAGCGCGCAGCATTATCGGCGGCATCGGCATCGCCACGAACAAGCCTGCCCTCGACATCCAGCGAAGCGTTGGCCTCAAACGCCTGCTCGCCAAACGTAAAGTCCGCCAGCGAGATGAACTCGTAGTCGCCCGGCTTGGAGTTGTCGAACACCAAACGGTCACTATCGAGCTGCGGCATGTCCAGACTGTCGGCCGGCAGGATGCGGCGCAGCACGTCGTAGGTCAGATCGATCTCGACGTCGAAGGTCGGCGCCGTCACCTTGCCACGGCTCACGCCGGCATCCATCGCCAAGATCACCAGCTCGCGCGCACGCGTCATGGCGACATAGAGCAGACGAGCCCGCTCTTCGAGCGAAAGTTGCAGGTCGTCGTTGCGCAGACGGGCAAATGCCTCGGCGGGAGAGCCCGTCGCGCATACGTCCTCCATAAGCTCTGGCGGCAACCACAGCGACGTGCCCTTGCCCTTAAACGCGTGTTCAAACTGCTTTTTGACGTCATCGCCCTTCACGAACGTACCGTCCGCGAGTTTAACGCCGTCGAAGCGTGCCGGCAGCGCCACGATCTGCGCTCCGCCCTCGACGCGACCCATCTGCGCCGCACCGGACGGCTTGCGCACGCCAAAACACTCGGCAACCGCCACGACCGGATACTCCAGACCCTTGGACGCATGCACGGTCATGATGCGTACCGCGCCGTCACCCTCCTCGTTGAGCGCGCCCGGGGCCTCCTTGCCCGCCAAGAAGCGGTCGAAGGCGAGCGCGATGGAGCGCGGAGAATTGCCGAGCTCGGCCTCTGCCTCGGCCACGGCGTCGAGCGCCTTGAGCACGTTGGCGGCAATGGCCTTCCCCTCGGGGCCGCGCTGCGCCAGGCGCACGAACCAGCCGGAGGCATTGACCGCGTCGCGCGCGATGGCGGCGAACGAATCGCGTCCCACGCGACGAAGCGCATAGCGCAGCACCTCGCGGGCACGCGTCACGAGCGGCAGGTTCTGCAAACCCGGCACATCGGAATCGCTCATGATGCCCACATCGATATTGCGGCGCGACGTCTCGCCCGTCTGCTCGTCGAGCTTGGTCGCCAGCGCCAGGAACTCCTGGGCGCCGAGTGCAAACATCGGCGAGGCCAGCAACGGCATAAGGCCTTGGGCCGTATCGGCCGGATTGGCGAGCGCGCAGACCAGGGCACGCACCGTCTGCACCTCGGCCGCCTGGGCAAAGACCGAGCCGCCTGCGATGACGCAGTCGAGTCCTTGGTCGCGGAAGGCCTGCGCGTAGACGTCGGCATTGGTCATGCGACCCAGCAGCAGCACCATGCCGCCCTGGGGCTGGCCGGCATCGGCAAGCGCATGGAATCGCTCGGCGATCGCACGGGCCTTGGCCTGCGTGCGCTCCTGCATACTGCCGCCGGCAACGAACAGCGCCTGGCGGCGCGAAGCCTTTGCCTTGAGCATGTCCTTGCGTTTGTCGCTCGGTTCAAGATCCAAGAACCCCTGCATCAAACCACCGGTGTCGCCGTCAAAGACGCGCGCCACATAGCGCAGCACCTCGTCGTGGCTGCGGAAGTTGCGCACGAGTTTGACGAGCTCGCCGGCGGGAGCATCGGACGTGGTGACCGTCTCGGACGCCGTCGTCGAACCCACCTTGCGCTCCTGGCGGCGAAACACCTCGACCTCGGCACCACGGAAGCGATAGATCGACTGCTGCGCATCGCCCACCGTGCACAGCGCGCGCTCGCCCGCACCCGTCAAATAGCGAATCAGATCGACCTGCATCTGGTCGGTATCTTGGAACTCGTCGATCATGACCATCTTAAAGCGGCCCTCATAGGCAGCTCGAATAGCCGGGTAGTCGCGCAGCGCCTCGTACGCCATGCGCAGCAGGTCATTGTTATCGAGCGCGGACTGGTCGGCCTTGAGCGCACGGTACTCCGCCTCCACGGAACGGGCCAGGCCCACCAGCGCATCGAGCGCCGGGCCACCGCAGGCAAGCACGATATTGACAAACGCATCGGCGGCCTCGGCCTTGAGCAGCTCGACCTGCTCCTTAGGAAACGCCTTGCTCGCCCGAGGCATACTGCACGACATCATGAGTCGCGCCGCATCCTCCATGGTTTTGCCGCTCGCCTCAAACGCGTCGATGGCGTCGAGTGCCACCTGCGCTTTCTCGGTCGTGGCCTTGCTTGCGCCCAGCGCCGCACGATAGGCATCGGCAAGCGCCGAGGTGTCGGCCTGGCCGCGCGCCACGCACACATCGTCCATGCCGCCCGGAAGCTGGCTCGATAGCTCCAGCAAGTCGCGCACCAGGCCTTTGATGGTGGTACCGGCGCCAAACGTCCCGCCCTCGCCCGCCATGGGATACCAGGCGTAGAGGGCCTTAAGCGAAGTGGCGAGCTCGGGCGCGGCATCGGGCGCCGTCGCGCGCCCCAGCACATGCTCGACAGCCTGATCCATAAGCTCGTCGGTATCGGTGAGCACCGTGAACTCGGGATCGATGCCCAGCTCCAACGCATGCGCGCGCAGAATGCGCGAACACATGCCGTGAATGGTCGAGATCCAAGCGTCATCGACCGTCAGGGCCTCTTCGTCCATCCCCTCGTCGATAAGCGCACGGCGCACGCGGTCGCGGATCTCGGCCGCGGCGTCTTTGGTAAAGGTAATGGCGAGCACCTGGTCCAGATGCTCGACAAACGGACCGGATTCGGGCGAGAGCGCATAGACGATGCGGCGCGTGAGGGTAAAGGTCTTGCCCGAGCCGGCACCTGCCGAGACAAACAGCGGACGGTCGAGCGTTTTGACGACTTGCAGCTGTTGCGGCATCAAAGTCGAAAGATCCATGGTCTACACGTCCCTCCTTACAAACGTTCCTTCGTGGTTATACGAGCAGCGCGCATGCGCGGCCTGCGCCGACGTCGGATCGACAGCGGCGACGTCGCCCGCCTCGAGCTCGCGCAGGCGCTCGGCAATGCCGGCCTCCACGCGGTCGAGCAGCGCATCGAAGTCCATGTTGCCGCCCTCGCCCGGAAAGCCCTTCTTGAGGCCCGGGATGCGACCGTCGCCGCGCTCTTCCTCGAGCAACTCGGCACTTGCGGCACCACGCAGCGCGGGCTTGCCGCCCTTGGTCGAAAAATAGAGCGCAGCACGGGTATCTAGGCCCAGCGCCCGACGCATGGCCTGGGCGTAGATGAGTGTCTGGGTATGGGGCGGCAGCCAGCGCGGGTCGTCGATGGAGGCCTCGCCCGACTCCTCGTCGCGCACCGTGGGGTCGGCGAGCTTAAACTCCTCGACACCCGAACGATGCTTGTAGTCGATTACCACGGCGCGATTCTCGGCATCCACGTCAACGCGGTCGATGCGCCCACCGAGCGGCCAACCGGCATACTCGACCTGGAGCTCGTTGAACGCAAACTCCAGGTAGCGCGGCGCGAAGGGCGCGAGCGCCTCGGACTCGTAGGCGAGCACGCCTTCCAGTTGCGGCAAGATCTCGGCCGCCTGGCGCTCCTCCACTGGAGAGAGCGGCACCAGCGGGCCCTCGGTACCGCGCTTGCCGGCGTGCTCGGCCAGGGTCTCGGCAAAGACCTCGTGCAGCAGCCCCTTCGCGCGCGGCAGATTCATGGGCGTCACGCGCTCCATGCCCTCCTGCGGAAGACGTGCATGCAAGTGCTCCAGCACGTCATGGACAAAGTTGCCCTTCTCCATGTTGCCAAAGCCCGCATCGATGGACTGAGGTTTGACGCGATACGAGACGAACCAGCACAGCGGGCAGGTGGAATAGGCCTCGATCTGCGAGGCGGACGTCAGGCGCGGCACGAGCGGCGCGTCCTCGCCCTCGCCATCGCGACGACGCAGGACCAAATACGGCACGGCCTCGGCACTCAGATGCTGAGGGGCTTCACAGGTCACGCGCTCGCGCTTGAGACCTTCGCCTGCCGCGGGATCGAAGTCCTTTACGATATCACCCTCACCCACGCACTTCGCCTTGTCGGCGCCAGCGGCTTTAGCGTCACCAGCGGTCTTAGCGTCGTCAGCGATCTTAGCGCCGTCAGCCTCGGCATGCGCCCGCAACTCGGTCCACACGGCAGCCGGATAGCACTCGCGCGCCTGGCGATCGTGGGTCACACGGGCGAGCGTAACCGGGCCGCGTGACGCCTGCATCGCGTGGCCAAAGCGCGCGCGCAGCAAGGCCGCGGGCTCAAGCATCACGCCCTCGCGACCAAGGCTCGCCGCCAGCGTGGCCAGCGGCCCCTCCTCGTGTGAGAGCGGATAGCTGTCCAAATCGACATCGGCAAACAGCACGGCATCGTAGCTGCCGGGGCGCAGAGCCGCCGCATCGGCAAGCGAGGCAAAACGAACCTGGGCGCGCGGCGCGCGGTCAACCTCGTGGGTCTCGTAATCATAGGCGGTGCTACGCTTGTCCACCTTGGTGCGAATGCCATCGAGCACGGGCACGGTCGCGGCCTGCGACACGTCGAGCGCGCGGGCGCCGTTCATAAGGATGTCGATGGCGTGGCGCAGCAGGGCTACCTCCGCCTGGCGACGGGCCTGGCCATCCAAGCTGCCCAGCGAGCGATCGGGCAACGCCTCGGCAACGGCAAGCATGGCCTTGAGCGCCGTCACGGGCTTGTCACGCCACAGCGCCTGGAACACGTCCGAAACCACACACGGCACGTTCTTAAACCAGTTCTCGTCGCTCGCCGCCTTGCGCGCGCCCCTCACCTGGCCCTGAACGCTCTGCAGCAGGCTCTTAACGCCCGCGATAGTCTTGCTGCGCGAGAGACGCATATTCTTATCGAAGGTACGGGCATTGACGGCATCAGCGCCCGAAAGCGGACTGTAGATCCAGTCGGTAAGCTCCGGCGCGGGCCACCACTCGGTCTTTGACGCCATGCCCTCATCGGCGGCCTTCATGCGCTCGATCAGGCCGGCAAGCGCCGCAAGCTGCCTGCCCGCAATGGATTGGGAAAACGCCGTGAACTCAACTGTCTCGGCAGCGATATGACGAGCCGCCAGACGAGAGGCGAGCTCACCGAACAGCTGGGGTGCCCGGGCAGAAACAACGAGCACGCACACGGGGTCGGCGGGCGTTGCAGCAGCTTTATCGGCCTTGGACTCCTTGTGCACTTTCACCAACTTATCGATGGCGTCCGCATAGACATGAGCACGGGCATGGGGACCGGCGACCTCAATAAAGACAGGCTGAGCGGCAGTCCCGCAAGCGACATCAGACGCGACGGCGTCCTCCCCCAGCGGCGCGGCCTCAAACAGCACACCGCGGGCATCAAATGCCGTGGCAAGCTCCTCGCGCATCGCCGCCTGCTCGCGGGCAAGCAGCACGACGACCTCTCCCCCATTGTTCGCCACGGCAGATAGCAGCTCGAGCAGGCCGTGCGTAAACGACGTGACACCGCGCACGCATACGGCGCGGGTGCACGCCGGCAGGTTATCGGCCAGGGCACCGGCTATAATGTCAGCTGCCTCGCAGGGCTCGACCATATCTCGACGGTCCAAACCGCCCGCATAGGCACGCAAAAGCTCGAACACACGAGCCTCGGCATCGCTTTTTGGCTCAGGCTGGCAATTGTTGTCACGGCATCGCTCGGCCGTCGTCCCCGCAACGCCCGGCAACACGTCGCGGGCCATGCGCGCAAGCATGCGCACTGTACCCTGGCTGCGCGAAAGCGGCTGTAGGTCGACATCATCGAGACGCGTGACCATGTCCGAGAACAGCATCTGGCGCTGCAGGTTGTCGACGAAACCGCGCCCGTCACCCAATAGCTCCCAAAGCGAACGAAGCCACGATGTAGGCGTCTTGTAGTCGATACCCAGTGAAACCCCGGCTTCCGCCACATCATGACGGCACAGGTCGAGCTCGGCAAACGTAGGTGCCAGCAGCACGGCACGCCCGTGGCGGGCAATAAGGTCGGCAAGCAACGCCGACTCGGCATCGCTCAAATCCGTGCCGGCATTGGTGGTATAGATTCGAACAGGCATGGTCCTCCGCTCAAACTGTTCGCAATAATCAATGCATCCATCCTACCCGCCCAAGCGGACAGATTTGCCCCACGCCAACAGATTTGATCCCTTGGGGACGGAGGAAAATGGATCACCGAGGGGGTCTGTCTAACCCGGTGATCCGTTTTCCTCCGTCCCCAAGGGATCAAAAAACCGCCCCCGGAGGAGCGGTTTTGCACAATTCGTTTTTGGCGCGGCTTACTCGCCATCCTCCAGCTTAATGAGGATCTTGCGGTAGCCACCGTACTCGCCGTTGAGTGC
Source organism: uncultured bacterium (assembly GCA_905215815.1). Classification (GTDB taxonomy): domain Bacteria; phylum Actinomycetota; class Coriobacteriia; order Coriobacteriales; family Coriobacteriaceae; genus Collinsella. The sequence continues at coordinate 24,341 of CAJMRN010000015.1, forward strand.
CTTGGACACACGGCTCACCGTGGTGGACGAAGCGCCGGTACGCGCCTGAACCTCAACATAGGGCTCGCCCTCGTCCAGGTAACGCGCGACCTGCAGACGCTGCGATAGATCACAAATCTCGCGCGGCGTGCAGATATCGGTCAAGAACGCTTGGATATCTTTCTCGTCGTCCAAAAGGCTAAATGCGTGGACCAGCTGCTTGACATCAGGCTTGTCAAACATGTTCTCGATATTCATCGATCACCGCCAAACCCGCCAAAAGGCATCGAAGTTGATACTGACATCGGACATCGTTCGCCCGTTCTATGCAATAGGGCAACGCCTGTGGCTTTTGCCCGTAGCAGTGTAGCACACCACCAAACTAAAGCGACAAGACTCTCTGCCAGCGGCGCGTTTTCTAGGACGAACGCCGTTTTGAAACCGAATACGCACGCAAGCTCCATGAATATCTGAGACAATGGGCGCCCAAACAGGGCCGTGCCCGCGCATCTATCCGAGTTGCAAAGGCACGTGCCTCTCACGCCTCTTTGCCACGTCTTGCGCAAGAAAGGATTTCCACCATGCGCTTTATGCTTAACTGGCTCTTTACCTCAATCGCCATCGCGATCGCAACGTTTCTCGTCCCCGGCATTCAGCCCTTCGGCATAGCCGACGCCTGGGTGTGTTTTGCCTTCGTGGGACTGTTCCTCAACATCGTCGACTCGCTCGTCAAGCCGTTCCTGACGGTCATCTCGCTGCCGCTCACGATCATTACGCTCGGCATTTTCCAGCTCGTGCTCAACAGCTTTATGCTGGAGCTCGCCAGCTACCTGTCGGTCAACCTGTTGGGCGTCGGCATCTCCATCGCCGGCTTTGGCTCGGCCTTTATGGGCAGCATCCTAGTGTCCATCATGCGCAGCATCCTCGATAGTCTTGCCGAAGAGTAGAACGCCCCGATACACAGACGCATCGGACCAAATCAAAGGCCGCCCATCGCAAAAATGGGCGGCCTTCTTATTTGCCAAGTCTCAGAGGGCAAGAAAATCTACCATTTCCGCCCCGTCCCCACATGGCAGGTGGGCTAGATGACGTAGTCGTAGCCTTCGTTGGGAGCGACGAGCGCATCGAGCGTCACGCCGTCGAGGTAGTCGTTAATGAGCTTGTCCAGGTTCTTCCACACGTCGAGCGTGGGGCACTCATCCGAACGCGAGCAGCCCTTGCAGTCGCCGTCCAGGCATGCGACCGGTGCCAGGCTGCCCTCGGTCAGGCGCAAGATCTCGCCCACCGTATACTGCTCGGGCGGGCGCGTGAGCACATAGCCGCCGCCCTTGCCGCGCATGCCCGAGAGCATATTGGCACGCACGAGCGTGGCCAAAATGTTCTCCAGATATTTCTCCGAAATCCCCTGACGCGCGGCGATCTCTTTGAGGGGAATGCGGCCTGCCGCCTGGTGCTCGGCCAGGTCGACCATAACGCGCAGGGCATATCTGCCCTTTGTGGAAACCAACATATATATTGCTGCCTTTCGGTCTTTTAATTCGTAGAAATTCTAGCCGAAAAATTGGTTTTGAAAATACCTATTCCCGTCAAGCTGGTTAATCGACTCGTAATAATCTTCTATTTCCTATTGCGTTACTAGGCTTTACTGTCTACTATGCTTGCCAACAGCAAAAAGAACAACCCATAAGGTTTATGGGTTTCGCTGCTACACACACCGTAAACCCACACGGTATCCAGTCATTTGAACACTTTGGAGGTTCACCATGAGCAATGTTTACACGTCCATCGATCAGCTTATCGGCCACACCCCGCTTCTGGAGCTCACTCACTTTGAGGCCGATGAGGACCTCAAGGCCCGCGTGCTCGTCAAGCTGGAATACTTCAACCCCGCCGGCTCCGTCAAAGACCGTGTCGCCAAGAACATGATCGACGAGGCCGAGAAGGCCGGCAAGCTCGTGCGCGGCGGCGACTACACCATCATCGAGCCCACGAGCGGCAACACCGGCGTCGGCATCGCCTCGGTGGCGGCCGCCCGCGGCTACAAGGTGATCATCACCATGCCCGAGACCATGTCCGTCGAGCGCCGCAAGCTTATGCAGGCATATGGCGCACAACTCGTGCTCACCGACGGCTCCAAGGGCATGAAGGGCGCTATCGCCAAGGCCGAGGAGCTGCAGAAGGAGACGCCCAACAGCATTATCGCCGGCCAGTTTGTGAACCCCGCCAACCCCGCCATCCACAAGGCCACGACCGGCCCCGAGATCTGGGATGACACCGACGGCGAGGTCGACATCTTCGTCGCCGGCGTTGGCACCGGTGGTACCGTGACCGGCGTGGGCGAGTTCCTCAAGGAGCAGAACCCCGAGATTCGGGTTGTCGCCGTTGAGCCCGCTACCTCCCCGGTGCTCTCTAAGGGCCAGGCCGGCCCGCACAAGATCCAGGGTATCGGCGCCGGCTTTGTGCCCGACGTCCTCAACACCCAGGTCTACGACGAGATCATCCCCGTCGAGAACGACGACGCCTTTTCCACCGGCCGCGCCGTGGGCCACAAGGAGGGCGTGCTCGTGGGCATTTCGTCCGGCGCCGCCGTGTGGGCCGCGCTACAGCTGGCCAAGCGCCCCGAGAACGAAGGCAAGACCATCGTGGCGCTGCTCGCCGATACCGGTGAGCGCTACCTGTCCACGGCACTCTTCCAGGACTAGAGCTTCTCGTTCTTAGAACGAGTCCAAGGCACGCCGGCCTCCCCTCTCTTCTGGCAGCCTGAGCTCATCCCAACAGGGTGTCCCACGAGACGTCCGAACTTGATACAATGTCTGCGGCGCGGAACCAGCCTCCCGCGCCGCTTTTCTTTTTTGGCCACATGCCACCAAGGAGAACCTCCCCATGCACAACAAGCGCGTGCTCGTCGCCATGAGCGGCGGCGTCGATTCCAGCGTGACCGCCTATCTGCTCAAGTGCCAGGGCTACGAATGCGTCGGCGCCACCATGCGCCTCACCTGCCCCGCGCCCGATCCCGTCACGGGCATGAGCAAGGTCGACCGCGACATCGCCGATGCAAAGGCCGTCGCCGAGCGCCTGGGGATACCCCACCATGTGCTCGACCTGCAGCAGACCTTCGACCGCAATGTTATCGAGCGCTTCGTGACCGCCTACCAGGAGGGGCTGACGCCCAACCCGTGCATCATCTGCAACCGCCATATTAAGTTTGGCGCGCTGCTCGATGCGGCACTCGATATGGGCTGCGACTACATCGCCACAGGCCACTACGCCAAAACGAGTCAGGCGCCCGACGGCACCTGGCAGCTGCACCGCGGCGAGGACCCCAAAAAGGACCAGAGTTACTTTTTGTATTCGCTTACGCAGGAACGCCTGGCGCACACAATCTTTCCGCTGGCAGGCTTGGACAAAGAGCGCGACGTGCGCCGCATTGCCGCCGAGCAGGACTTCATCAACGCCAAGAAGGCCGAGAGCGAGGATATCTGCTTTATCGCGGACGGCGACTACGCGGGCTATATCGAGCGCCGCTGCGGACGTGCCGCTGCACCGGGCGACATTGTGTGGCGCGACGGCAACGTGGTCGGACGCCATAACGGCGCGTTGCGCTATACCATCGGCCAGCGCAAGGGCTTGGGCGTCGCGATGGCGCATCCCGTGTACGTAACGGGCGTCGATGCCGCCAACAACATTGTGAATCTGGGCGAGGCCGAGGACCTGACGGCCACAGCGCTCACGGCCAACGACTGGATCTGGAGCGCCCCTGCCGACCGCATGGAGGCGGAGCTCACGTCCGGCGGCATTCGCGTGGGCGCCAAGTACCGCTACCGCCAAAAAGACCAGGCAGCGACCCTTACGCGTGACGAAGACGGACAAATGCTGCTGACCTTTGACGAGCCGCAGCGAGCCATCGCCCCCGGCCAGGCCGTTGTAGTCTATCGCGGCGACGTTGTCTTGGGCGGCGGCACGGTGACCGGTGCCATCAAATAACAGCACTCCTCGATAAGTTGCGGTGAAATAGGGACTGTTTAAGCGTTTCAAGCCGCTAAACAGTCCCTATTTCACCGCAACTTTGTTAAGTATTATGATGTTTGTGCTTGCTATATTTAACGATTAGAATGCTTAACGAGGTGATGCAGCAGATGAATACTTCCAACTATATAACCATGGGTGACGCCGCGCGCCTGCTGGGCGTTACGAAGGCCCGTATATCGCAACTGGCTGCATCGGGAACGCTCGCGTGCGATATCGTCGGTGGGCGGAAAATGGTTCAGTACGATTCCGCGATTGGTTATCAAAAGGTCCGTAAGCGTGGGCGCCGTCCCGCAGCTGACGTAGGGCGCAAGTTCACGTTGATGTCAGCCGACCACGAGGTCGCGCATGTCTCGTTTGATCCGACGCGCGAGTTTTCCTTTGAAATTGCCGACATACTCGATGCACGAAGGATGCCGTTTGGCACGTGCTCGAGTTCTTCTCCAACGGTGAATAAACGAGCACTCAACACGTGGTGGAGTCACCGGTCGGTGCCCGACGTCCGCCCCGGACTCATCTCGCGCTATCGCGAGCTGGGAATTGACAGCGGTATTGAAGTGCCCGTTCGTTGCCTGGGTTTTTCGCTTTCGGATTGCTATTGGCTAAGACCGGTCGACTGCGACGAGCTCAATTGGCAGCACCTCAATTACTTCGAAAACAATTTTGAACGGTCGGCACCCGAGCATCGTTCAGGCTGGCTTGAGGGCATCGGACTCAAAAATCCTGACAATACGTCCGAGGGCGAGCTCCCCAAATCCTGGATGATCCGCAATGGCGTTCGCATCCTGGCTAAAGGATGCGGAATGGACGATCAGCGACCGTTTAACGAGGCGGTTGCAACAGCTCTACATCGGCGTCTGCTATCCAAAGGTGAGTTTGTTCCCTATACGGTCGAGCGCATGTTCGACGGGCCCGTATGCCTATGCGATGACTTTCTTAATGGCCGTGAGGAATACGTGCCGGCCGCTTATATCGGGGACGCACTCGGTGGCCAGCGAGGAAACTCAACATACGATCGATACTGTCGCTTTCTTGGCAGACACGGGGCTGACGAAGCCACGGTAAGAAAATCCATGTCGCAGATGATTGTCTGCGATGCCCTCCTGGCCAACAGCGACCGCCACTGGCGAAACTTCGGCATCATCCGCAATGTCGACACGCTGGAAATGCGGCCTGCACCGCTGTTCGATAGTGGCAATTGCCTGTGGTACAACGTGCCAACCGCCGTGCTCGTTGCCGGGGAGTTTGGATTTGCCGCCAAACCGTTTGGTCCGGACCCTTCCACTCAGCTAGCATTTGCTGACTCGCTCGATTGGTTCGATGCGTCGCATCTCGATGGGTTCGTCGACGAGGCAGTCGAAATCCTCTCACAAAGCGCATGGGCAACAGCAGGCAATCGCCTCAAGGCCATCCGCCGCGGTCTCGAGCGCCGCACGATAGAGGTAAGCGCCGCCGTTGAGGTGCTACGGCACGTGCAGAGATAACAGCACTGCCCCCTAAGTTGCGGTGAAATAGGGACTGTTTGGCGGTTTTAAACGCTTAAACAGTCCC
>CAJMRN010000016.1 GCA_905215815.1 uncultured bacterium
GTCGGCGGGGCCATTGTGGCTCTTGACAGCGGATTGGGTCATATGAGCGAAAACCCGCCAGAGCGAGCAAGGTGCCTTGAAACGAGGCGACATTGACCTTCTGGTCATGCCGCCGAAGTTGAAAGGCAGATTGCCGCTCTGGCGGGCTTGCAGCGTCGAGCCGTTACGCGGTTCGTAGAACCGCGTAACTCCCCTAGCTCATCATCGCATTCATCATCTCGGTGGTTGCAGAATCGTCGGCAGACCACTCGTTATCCTTGTTGGCGGAATACTTAAAGGTGACCTTGGTGTCCTTGGTCTTAGCGGCCTTGGTCACGTCGACCATCACCTGACCGGCCATCTTGTACAGGTCGTCCTCGGAAGGCATCGTATCGAGTGCGGCGATCTTCTCCTGATACTGGGTGGCGAAATCTTCGACGATCTTGTTCATGGACTTGCAGGTGATGGTAACCTCGGCGGTCGCGGTACCCTTGTCCTCATCGACCGTCACATCACCGATCTTGTAATCAAAGCCCTCGAGATAGCTCTTGGCATACTCCTTGGGATCGATGCCCAGCTGCTCAAACTCGTCGCCCGAAGCCTCTTCCAGGCCGGAGAGGAAGTCATCGCCGCCGTTCTTGATCTCGTCAAACTGGCTTGTAAGGTCGTTGGTGATGAGCTCCTCCACCGAAGGCCCTCCGCAGCCGGAAAGCAAAACCACGCACGCGACCAGGGCAGCCATCAGGGGCGCAAGCAGCAGCTTCTTTTTCATGACATTCCTCCAAACAAGCGGCGCTGCGTTCCCCACACAGCGCACGTCGTGACAGTAAGTCCATATTAGCGGCTCCGCCCAAACCCCTACGTCGCAAAAGCGCGGGCGGATCAATTTGACGAGTGAATGGCCCATAAAGCAAGCCCCCTGCAATAAAATGCGCCTGCTCAGTCTATTAAAAAAGGGTGGCCGGATAACCCGACCACCCTTGTGCATCTTCTGGATGCCGCAGACTACTTGCGGACGACCTTAACGATGACGTCACCGGCGGCGACGGCAGACTCGGCCTCGACGGCGAGCTCGACATCGGCAAACTCGGCAGTGTTGGACACGGCCACGACGACGCAGTCCTTGTAACCGGCGGCAGCGATCTTGGCGCGGTCGATCTTGAGTATGGGCTGGCCGGCCTTCACGACGTCGTCGGCCTTGACGAAGCCCTCGAAGCCGTCGCCGTTCATGTTGACGGTATCGACGCCAACGTGCACCAGAACCTCGATGCCGCTATCGGACTGCAGACCCACGGCATGACCCATGGTGACGGTCACCTTGCCGTCGCAGGGAGCGTAGACCAGGTCGTCCTCGGGCCACACGGCGCAGCCCTTGCCCAGAACCTCGCCACCAAAGACGGGATCGGGCACGTCGGCCATCTTGATGACCTTGCCCTTGACGGGCGAGCACAGCACGTCGGCGCCGGCAGAAGCAGAAATGGAGGCCGGAGCAGCAGCTGCCGCGGGCTCAGCCTTCTTCTTGAACATATCAAACAGACCCATACGTTTTCTCCTCTTGATTAAGCGCAACGTTATGCGCATGCCTATGGTGATTATAGTGCCAAATGATCAAATTGCTAAGGTGAGGGCTCGAATCGCAAGCCCTTCCAAGCCCTTCCCAAAACCTTTTCCCCAGTGGCACTCATATTGTCGATTAAGCCAGACCCTCGGTGCCGTTGGACTTGATGATCTTCTGGTATGCGAAGAAGCTATCCTTGCGGCGGCGCTCGTAAGTACCGGTGCCGTCGTCGTATTTATCGACGTGGATGAAGCCGTAGCGCTTGCGCATCTCGCCAGTGCCGGCGGAAACCAGGTCGATGGGACCCCACCAGGTGTAGGCAATCAGGTCAACGCCATCGGCAATGGCCTCGCCCATGGCCTTGATGTGGCTCTGCAAGTAGGCGATGCGATACGGGTCGTGGATGGAGCCGTCCTCCTCGACCTCGTCGTAGGCGCCCATGCCGTTCTCAACCACCATCAGCGGAATCTCGTAGCGGGCGTAAATCTCGTTGAGGGCGATGCGCAGGCCCAACGGATCGATCTGCCAGCCCCAGTCGGTGGACTCCAGATAGGGATTCTTGCCGCCAAAGGTCATGTTGCCCTCGGTCATCTCGTGATCCTTGTGGGTGCCCACGGTGCCGGACATGTAGTAGCTAAAGGTGTAGAAATCAACCTTGCCGTCGGCGATATCCTGCAGGTCGCCGTCCTCCATCACGAGTTCAACATCGTTCTCGGCCCAGAAGCGCTTGGCATAGAACGGGTACTTGCCGCGCACCTGCACGTCGGAGCAGTACCAGTTCATGGCATTCATCTCCTGCTGCGCGGCGAACACGTCGGCCGGATCGCACGTAGCGGCATAGGAAAGGATGAAGCAGTCCATGTTGCCCATCTTAAACTGCGGGTAATGCTCGTGGGCATAGCGCACGACGCGGCCGCTGGCGACAAACTGGTGATGCAGTGCCTGCATACGAGCCTGCTGCGTGGTGTGGACCGCCGACGCCGGACCCTCAAAGCCCTGAATCATGCTGGTCTCAAAGAGGTTGCCCATGTCCTGGGTACCGCAGTTGATCTCGTTGAAGGTGAGCCAGAACTTGACCTTGTCCTGATAGCGGTCGAAGACTGTCTGGCAGTACTTCTCAAAGAAGCCGATGAGCTCGCGGCTCGCCCAGCCGTTGTATTTCTCGACGAGGTGATAGGGCATCTCGTAGTGCGAGAGGGTCACGAGCGGCTCGATATTGTGGGCACGCAGGCAGTCGAAAACGCGGTCGTAGAAGACGAGGCCGGCCTCGTTGGGCTCAGCGTCGTCGCCGTTGGGAAAGACACGGCTCCAGGAGATGGACATGCGGAACATGGTAAAGCCCATCTCGGCGAACAGCGCGATGTCCTCCTCGTAGTGATGATAGAAATCGATACCGTCATGATTGGGGTAGAAGCGGTTGGGGTCGATGTCGATCGTGATCTGGCGCGGCTCCTTGTAGCTGCCGCCCAAGAAGTGGTCGTCGACAGAAGGACCGCGGCCGTCCACGTTCCAAGCGCCCTCAAACTGGTTGGCGGCGGTGGCGCCACCCCAATAGAAACCCTCGGGGAACTTGATGTTTGCCATGAGCATCTCCTTTGCATCGCGGGTCGATAAGCTGAGTATCGCCTGCGCACGGGACGGGCAGAAGCGGGCGCGCCAAACCCGACACTTCTTTTCGCGCCCACGGACCGCCGCCGCCCCGTCTCTGACACTTCCTGATACCGACCAAAAAGGGACAGGTTTATTTTGGCAGGTTTTATCTGGGCGAACGTCGGCGATAGGCGGCCGGCGTGCAGCCATGGCGCTCGGCAAATTTTTTGTAGAAGAAGCTCATATTGGCATAGCCCACCTCGCGCGCTGCGGCCTCTGCAGTAGCACCGGTGTCGAGTAGCGCCGCCGCGCGTGTCAGGCGACTCTCCTGCACGAGCTGCATAAATGTGCGGCCCGTCTGCCGCTTGAGCAGTGCGCTTGCATAGTTGGGACTCAGGTGCAGGTGGCGGGCCAAATCGTCGAGTGTGCAATCGCAAGCATGCCGCTCGATGTAGCTCATCGCCGCCGCAACCTGCGCCGAGGGAAGCGCGGGTGCGCCCGTTTGCAGCAGCGCGGCCTCGTAGCTTTGCATGAGCTCGACCAGCAGCAGCTCAAACAGCCTCGACACGATCTGGGGGCTTGCTGTCGTCGGCTCCAGGAGCTCGCACAACATCTCCTGCATATACCGGCGCACGCGGCGGCTGTTGCCCGTACGGAAATGCACGTGCCCGCGATGATCGGTCTCGTCGTTAAGTGCGTTGAGCAGGAACTGCGAGACGGCACTTGTGGGCGAAAGGCTTTGCTCCAGACTGCGGCGCAGCATCGGCCGCGAAATGACAATGCTCAACATCAGGTCATGCTCGCCGAGCTCGTCTACGGCATGCGGGCAGGCGGCATCGAGCAGAAGCACCTCGTTTTGGGCGAGTGTGAGTTGCGCACCATTGACAATCTGTGGCGCGCTCCCTCGATAGACATAGCTGATTTCGACATAATCGTGCACGTGCTCCGGCACGGGGTTAAAGCGCGAGTTGCGCACAATCGACAGGCCCTCGGGCATGCCTTCTTGGTGCAGGGCGTATGTCGCGTTACCGATTTTATGAACATGCCTGCCATCGATATCTGCCTGTTGACCCCGTCTAAATGCATCGTTCCAGTCATAGCGAGTGCCCGCGCAGTAAGCGCGCTCACTGTCGGTCAGCTCGAGCAAAAGATTGTCCAAACATGCGATATCCATGGCGCCACCATCGTTGATTTAGTCATATTTAGCCGTGGTTTTGATATTAGCAGGGCAGCGCGGACGACATACCCTGAACTCGCAAAGGTTTAGAAGGTTGGTTCTGGCATGTGGCACGCGTCCCAGCGCTTCGCCAAGCAGCTGCGGGGTGGCGTTTGCCCAGATAAAACCGGCCAAAATAAACCTGTCCCTTTTTGGCAGGTTTTGAAGGAGTGAGTATGGTGGCATATGACAACCATGTGCTTCCGTTCTTGTGGCTCAAGGGCGAAGAACGCGAGACGATTACCGAATACTTAGAGCAAATTGCCGGGGCGGACATCCGTGAAGCCTGCCTTGAGTCGCGCACGCATCCCGAGTTTTGCCGCGATGGCTGGTGGTCCGACCTGCGATTTATCATTGGCGAGTGCAAGCGCCTGGGCCTGAAGATCTGGCTGCTCGATGATGCCCACTTTCCCACGGGCTACGCCAACGGCGCGCTTTCAGGCAAGGATGTAGACCCCACGCTCAAGAAGACCGTGCTTAAGCATCACACGGTAACGGTCGTTGGACCCCAGCCGTCCACGACCATCAAGCTCGGCAACCTCATGGATCCCACGGAGCACTTTGTGGGCGCGGCGGGTTTTGACGCTACCGGCGTGCCGCTCGACCTTGAGCTCGCCGTTGAGCAGACCGAGGACAGCATTCCCGCCCGCCTGCGCTTTGACGCCCCCACCGGCGTTACCACCCTCGAGCTCTACGTCACCAGCCAAAAGGCCGGCTTTCGCGATGAATACATCAACATGGTCGACGCCGATTCGTGCCGCACGCTCATCAACGCCGTCTACGAACCCACGTTTGAGCATCTGGGCGACGAGTTCGGCAAGACCATCCTGGGGTTCTTTACCGATGAACCGGGCTTTATGAACGAAAAGGGTGCGACCCTCGAAGACGCTTCTACCAGCAGCTTTATCGGACGCGGCGACATGGCGCTGCCATGGTCGGACGAACTTGAGCGACGCCTGCACGAGGCACTGGGCACAAATTGGCTGAGTGAGCTCCGCGAGCTTTGGACGCGCGACCCCGCCGGCGCTCGGGTCCGCCACACCTACATGGACATCGCCACGCAACTCTACCGTGCGTGCTTTGACGAGCAGATTGGTGACTGGTGCCGCGAGCGCGGCGTTATGCACATTGGCCATGTAATCGAAGACAAGAGCTGCCACACACGCTTGGGCCAGGGCGCTGGGCACTACTTCCGCGCTGTCGCCGGTCAGGACATGGCGGGCATCGATGTGGTTATTAACCAGCTCGCCCCCGGCATCGACCACGGCCCTTACAGCTACTTCCATGGCGCATGGAACATGGAGTTCTTTACCTACGCGCTTGCCAAACTGGGCTCTTCGGCTGCGCGCCTCGACCCCAAAAAGCAAGGGCGCTGCATGGCCGAGGTCTTTGGCGCCTTTGGCTGGCACGAGGGCTTGCGCGAGATGAAGTGGATTGCCGACCACATGCTCGTCCGCGGCGTCAATTGGTTTACGCCGCACGCGTTTAGCATGGCGCCCTTCCCCGATTGGGACTGCCCGCCGCACTTTTACGCGCACGGCAACAACCCGCAGTGGCCGCACTTTGGCCAGCTCATGAGCTATATGAACCGTACGGCAACGCTGCTTTCGGGAGGCTGTGCCACGCGCCCCGTCGCCATCCTGTACCATGCCGATGCCGAATGGGCCGGTAGCGCCATGCCTATCGAGCGCGTGGCGGCAGAGCTCACGCGCGCGCAGATCGACTTTGATTTTGTGCCCGCCGAGGCTTTTGAGGACAAGAGCCGCTACAAGGTTTCGATTGCCGATGGATTGCTTGGTGTTAACAACTGCCACTACCAGGCATTTGTTATGCCCGGTGCTACGTTTATTGGCGCGGAGACGGCAAAGGCGGCGAGATACATGACGGATGCAGGCGTTATGGTGCTTGCCGTCGACGAGGTGCCCGGCGCATTCTACGATTCCGATGGCGCGGTCGAGCTGGGAGGACTCGTCGCAACGCCGCTCGCCGATGTCGCCCGCGCGCTTGCAAGCGCGGGACTGCAGACCGTTGTGCCTGACACGCCGCAACCCTGGCTACGCGCACTTCGCTACGAGCGAGCAGGCGAGACCTACGTTATGCTCGTCAACGAGCACCCACGCGAGCACATCGACTGCACGGTTGCACTTGCGACAGGCGAGCGCCTTTGCGGCACGCGGCTCGACCTGCTAAACGGTGCCGAGCCCGTTGCGTTTGACGGTGCGCTGGAGCTCGCACCCTTCGAGAGCTGCATCGTTGTTTTGCAAGCGAGCAACGAGGATGCGCCCGGAGACGGCGTAATCGACGCTGATACATCGCTCGGCCTGCGCATCGAAGGCCCATGGACCGTTGCCCTCTCCCCTGCCGGCAGCAATGGCGCCTTTGGTGAAGCACAAGAGCTCAAACACCTGGGCGACCTTACGGCCGATCTGTTCACCGGCACCTGCGGCACCTACCGATATCATGCGTCGTTTGAGCTGGCCAACGATTGCACCGACGCCACGATCGACCTGGGAGACGTCTACGAAACCGCAACGCTCACGCTCGATGGACGCTCGCTCGGCACACGCATCTGCCCGCCCTATCGTTTTGCCGCCGGCTCACTTTCCGCCGGTGCGCATGAGCTCGCGATCGACGTCATCAACACGCTCGACCATGCGATCCCCGACATCTTCGGTCTCACCGAGCCCGTCGCCCCCAGCGGCATCCTCGGCCCCGTTACCCTTTGCGGGCAAAACCTGCCAAAATAAACCTGTCCCTTTTTGGCAGGTTTGGCGAGTGTGGGAGTTCGCATGGATATCAAACGCAAGATCACCGAAGCGCAGGGCCTCACCCCCACCGAGCAACAGCTCGGCATTGCAGCCCTTGCCATCGGTCAGGACATCCGCGGACTTTCTATTAAGGAATTTGCCGCGCGAACCAACGTTTCGGTCGCGAGCGTACACCGTTTTTGCAAAAAGCTCGGTCTCGAGGGCTTCAAGGATCTCAAGGTCGAGCTTATTCGCTTGGCAACCGAGGCGGGAAACCGCCGCGACGTGGACATCAACTTTCCCTTTGATGCTACGTCCAGCCCCGCGCAGGTTATGGAGCGCATGGAGAGGCTCTACCAGACCACGCTGGCCGAAACGCAGGAGCTGCTCGACCCCACGCAGCTTGACCACGCCGCCAAGCTCATCGCGAACGCCCGACAGGTCGACATCTACACGGGCTCGCACAACCTCTATCCAGCGGGAATGTTCCGCGACCGCCTGCTCTCCGCCGGTAAAAGCGCGACGTGCCACGACGGTGTCGAGGCCCAGGTGCGCACGGCACTCGCCTCGGGTCCCGACCATGCGGCAATCGTCATCTCCTACAGCGGCCTTGCCCCCAATCTCAAGGACATCTTGCCGATCCTCAGCAGCCGGCATGTCCCGGTCATCGTTATCGGTACGCCTTATTGCGCGCGCATTCATCCCGGCTTTGCTGCCTACCTTACGGTGAGTGACCACGAGAGCATGACGCATCGCATCACGCAGTTCGCGAGCCACATCGCCGTGCAATACGTGCTCGATTCGCTCTACAGCAGCTACTTCGCCAAAGACTACGCCCGCTGCTCCGAGTTCCTGGAGCGCTCGTTCCCCTACACCCGCCTCCCGGGGCTCAAGTAGCGACGAGCGTGGATAATCTCCCACTTTGAGGCCGTACATAGACCAAAACCGGGAGATTATCCACGCTCATTTCTGACTAGTCATTTAAGAACGTCCCCAATGACTACCCATCCGGAGCAAGGCAACGCCGCAAGAAGAGGACGGACAGTGAGCGACGTCCAGAGCGAACAAGTTGGCATGAAAAAGGCAAGGCATAGACCTTCTGGTCATGCCTCGCCTTTTGAATGACAAATTGTCGCCCTGGGCGGCGCGCAGCGTCGGGCCGTTACGCGGGTTGGTAAACCCGCGTAACCACCTACTCCTGTGCTCCGTACTGCTCGTAGTAAGCGTCGATGGCGGCCTTGAGCTCGTCGTCGATGACGACCTTGCCGTCGATCTCGTGGTTGTAGAGAGTCTCGACGACCTCGGCCATGGAAACGATGCTCGCGACGGGGAAGCCGTACTTGGCCTCGATCTCCTTCTGCGCGGTGGTCACGCCGCCCTTGCCGACCTCCATGCGGTTGAGAGACACGATGAGGCCCTTGATCTCGACATCGGCAGCAGCCTTGACCTTGGGATAGGTCTCGTCGATGGACTTACCGCTGGTGGTGACGTCCTCGACCATGACCACGCGGTCGCCGTCCTGAGGCTCATAGCCCAGCAGGTTGCCCTTGTCGGCACCGTGGTCCTTGGCCTCCTTGCGGTCGCAGCAGTACTTGACCTCCTTGCCGTACAGCTCGTGGTAGGCAATTGCGGTCACGACGGCCAGCGGAATACCCTTGTAGGCCGGTCCAAACAGCACATCAAAGTCGTCGCCAAAGTTATCGTGGATGGCCTGGGCGTAATACTCGCCCAGCTTCTTGAGCTGATAGCCCGTCACGTAAGCGCCGGCGTTCATAAAGAACGGGGACTGACGGCCGCTCTTGAGCGTAAAGCTGCCGAACTTAAGAACGTCGGACTCGACCATGAACTTGATGAACTCTTGCTTGTAAGCCTCCATGCGGGCTCCTCTCGTAATCGCGTACGTGCCTTCCAGTTTAGCGCAGGCGAAGCGTCGATGCGGGCGCGCTTTGAGGCCACACCCCCGTTAGAGTAAGGGACTGGTCGGCGTCTCACACGTTAGTCATTTGGTGTCCAGGACCAGAAGAAGTTGATAAGGGCCACGCGCGAGGCGGTGCCGCTCTTTTTGTTGATCGAGGAAATGTGACGGTAGAGCGTGGAGCGCGAAAGGAAAAGCGTTGCAGCGATGTCCTGAACGCTCTGGTCCGAAACGACCAAGGCCTCAAGAATATCGCGCTCGCGCTCTGTAAGCTCAAAGGTGGCGACGAAGGCATCGAGGCGTTCATCGGACGTGAGCTCCGCTGCCTCCACGGGCTCGGAGTCGGAGCATGTGGGCGCAAGATCCCCACCAAGATCATCAGTGGCAAGCGGCAGGCCGTCCTGCATCACGACATCATCGGCCCGTTGCCCCAACTGCCCCAGCAGCGTAATCGCAATACCCACAAACATCACGAGCGCCGCGCCGACTGCCACCAGCACGTTTTGACTCGAGATGATCGCCACCGCCGGCGCCGTCACGAGCACCGAGCACACGTTGTTGACGACGCGACCCATGCACGGCCAAAAATATGACCAGCGCGCATAGAGTGAGATGGCGGCGAATTTTGTGGTAAAGAACACCACAAAGAAGCCCGAGCCCAGATAAAAGATGATCGTGGCAGCAAGCTCGTTGCCGCCATTGCCATCGATGATGAGCACAAAGAACGAAAGCGTGGACAGCATGGCGACACATGTCATGCCGATATTCATATACGAGCGGTCGTGCAGGTCAAATAGTGCGCCGGCGGCCAACGAGCTCACGACAAGCAGCAGGCGCGGCCAGTCACCCAAATCAACGGCTCCGGTAGCATACAGGGTTGTGAGGCCCGCGTTGAGAGCGGCGAATACGCCGGAAAGATACGCTGTCGCCACGGTCAGGCGAACTACGGTGCGGCGAAATGCCGCCTTTGCCTCGGGATCGTCATGCCATTTGGCGCCATATTCCAGAGCATCTACCGAAAGCCCGGCAGCACTGGGTTCGAAGTTGGGATCGGACTCGTCGCGCAGCTTGGCGCGTCGGGCACCGTGGAGCAACGCTACCTGCGCGATCGCACAGATGACCAGAACAGCCTGCTGAGGAATACCAACAGGCATCGCCATGTGGTTGAACACCTGTACCAGAACGCCCATGGCATAGGAAAGTGCTGCGGCGCGCGCCAAGCAGGGCGTCCGCGCAAAGCGTCGCGCAAAGTTTGCGTGGGCAGTCGATCCGCAGTAGCCCAGGGCGCAGCACGCCACCAGGCCGCCGGCAATTACCACCTCAAACCGCACTGCCATAATCATCAGCAGCAACGCCGATACCAAAAGCACGCCTGTAATATCGCTCGTCGCATCGATCGTCTGGGAACGGCGATAGTACAGAAATGGGCGCACGAAAAAGCCAATCACGCTCGCGCCGACAACGATGCTCTCGTAGATGACGACCTCACTCGATGGCACGAACTCGGCTATGCGCACATCAAAAAGATACTCGCACGCCAAAAACGTGAAGAAGAACAGCGCCAGGCATATAATCTCCCGAATGCCCCGACGCAGATATGCGGTTGTGTCTCCCATGCCCCTCACGGTTAACCCCCGGCCGCTTAATTGGTCTGGAATCTATTTTAATAAAGAATCAATCTCAATATCAAAACCAAGCTCGAAATGCTGCTAATTCGACCCCAGTCGTCCACATCACGCCGAGATTTTGAGCCGCATGGCCCAGAAGGGGCACGCGCGACCTCTAGCTCGGCAAGGAGTGTTTTCAACTGCGCTCATTTAAGTACGTCCCCAATGAGTAAAACCACCCCCATTTCCCGTGCTAAGGAAATAGGGGCGGTTCACGCCGGCCTTTATCTTTTTCGACAGCCTTGTTTGGCTCGCGCTACACCAGGCGCATGGCCTCCTGGACAGTACCGTAAAGGTTGGCGTCGTTGCCGAGCTCGGCCACCTTTATCTGCGGCACAGGAATGCCAGCAAGGGTCCCTTCGTAACTCGCGAGGGCCAGCGGCATCTGCGCACGCAGGGCATCGACGAGCTCGGGATGGCACGAGATGCCGCCTGCGATCACAAAGACCTCGGGGTCGAGCACGGCCTGCAGGTTGATGAGCTGTCCGTCAAATGCGCGAGCGTAGCGGTCGAGCGCGCGCTGCGCCGCTATGTCGCCATCCGCGATCCACTCAAAGACGCGGCGGCCGTCCACCGGAGAATCCGCAGGCAGGCCCTTCTCGGCAACGGCGGCATCGCGGAGCGCGCGCCAACCGCCCGAGCCCGCAAAGGAGTTTTCCATGCTCGCGGCAGTCGTGACATCGTTGCGCAAGAAGCTGAACTCGCCTGCAAAGCAGTGCGCGCCGCGCAGGACCTTGCCGTCGATGACGATACCGCCGCCGATGCCCGTGCCAATAGCGAGTACCACGCCAAAACGCGTCCCGCGCAGGGCGCCAGCCGCATACTCACCGAGTGCACAGCACTTACCGTCGTTATTGACGGCAACCGGCACCCCCAGCGCCTCGCGCATGAGCTTTCCCAGTGGGCAGCCGTCCATAAACGTGAGCGCACCGCCGCGATGGATCGTTCCCGTGACATCTCCCTCGTAAATACCGCCGGGTGCGCTCACGCCTACGGCGTTCACGCGCTCGCGGTACGGCTCGACGAGCCCGATCAACGCCGAAACGGTCTCCTCAGCCGTGGTAAAGCCCGTCGGCAGGCTCCCGCGCTCGCGGATGGAAAAATCCTCGCCCAGCACAGCCCATTTAACGGCCGTACCGCCCACATCGATTCCAAAGAACTCCTGCATATTCGCCCCTCACGTGCCATAGCCCCGAACGCGCATCGCCGCGACCACCACAGGGGCTGCCCTTATGATGGTCGTGCAGCAAATCGCGCCCGGAGCCGATTATCTCTATTATTACGCCTCTACTTTAGTCAGACGAAGCAACATATACTGCTTACTAGGGAGGTCGATGCGGAACTTGCCCTCAAAGGTTCCGGGAAGCTCTTCCTCCGTCATGTCCCATGTGTCCACGACATTCACCTTGTAACGAGCGCCCGCCTCGCCCTCAAACTCACGATACGCCGGACGGTTGAACCCAAAGTACATAAGGACATCGGCAGTCCCGTGGCCATGATCGTTGGACATACAGGTGACATCCCAGGTAAACGTACCGTCAAGGATGCCGACCTCATCGGGCACCCAGTCAAAATCGGCCGGCAGCGCCTCCATGTAGCGACGGCAAAAGCCAATGCGATCGGGCGAATCGCCGTAGAGCTTGCCGCCGTGCGCCCACCACAGCTTGGGTCCGCGGTCGACGTAGGTCTCACCGTGGGTCACATAACCGCCACGCAAACTGCCCTCCCAAAAACGACGTACGAGTTCCTGAGCGGTCAGGTTACCCCAGCCCCAGTTGATGTTGCCCTCATAGCCGACCTCGTCGATCAAAACCGGCTTGCTATACTGCGCGCGCAGCATGGTGACGTCCTCGGCTGTGTTCTTGAGGTCGCACCTCTGGTAGCTCACGTGCGTAATCCACGGATGACTGTGGTCAAAGATCTCACGGCAATTGTGGATACTGCGCAGATGACCATACGGGTCGTTCGCCATGATGATACGGGCATAGCGGTCCCAGTCCTCGGCCGGCTTCCACGGCATAAGGTCCCACTCATTGGCAAGGCTCCACCAAATGTTCTTGTATGCCGAGAAGCGACGAGCGACATACGTCAGGTAGAAAATATCCTCCTCGCGCGTCATACGAGAGAAGCCCCAGTCCTCAGGCTTGTCATACGGATGCAAAACGATGAGATCCGCCTGGATGCCCAGCTCGTCAAGCTGCTCGATGCGGTGCTCGAGGTTTTCCCAAAACGGCTCATAGAAGCGAAAATGGTCGAAATCGCCCTTCTCGCCTTCATAGGCATACATCGCTGGGTCCTCAACGTTATAGTCGTAGAACTTGGGGAAGACGCACATGCGGATCTTGTTAAAAGGTGCCTCTGCGAGCGTCTCGAGCGTCTGCTCCTGCAGCTGAACATCCTGGTTGGTCCAGGCATAGCATGTGGTGCCAAAGGGCAGGTAGCGCGTTCCATCCTCGTAGGCAAAGTTGAAATCCTCGTCAGTAATGAACGGAGCTCCGTGGGCGAGCACATCCTTTGCCAGCAGCACGCGACCATGATTGGCGCCCGTGGCGGGCACGGCCTCAAAAGAGCCGGCGGCACCATCGAGCTCGGGGTCATTGGAGCTCACCGTGTAGTTCCAGACACCGGCACTCTCGGGCATAAAGTTGATTCCGTAGCAGCCATTGCCCTTGTAGAAGCCATGGACCTCAAAGCTGTCCTGGCCATCCGCGCGGTCAAATCGCGCCGACAGCTCGACTTCGACATAGGGATTGCCGGCCGCAGTGCCCGCGAGCTCGAGCTTAAACACCTTGTACTGCTCGACGATAGTCATGATAACGCCTCCAAGTTAAGCGATTGAATAGTCGGAGTCCGTCGGGCAACACGAACGCAGCCCGACGGAATGAAAGAGAGTGGCAAATTACTTGGCGCTCTTGATGAGCATGATGGACACATAGCCCACGGCGATGAGCACGATGGAGATTGGGAACGCCATGAAATAGGAGCCAGTGGCGACAACGATTGCCGAGGTCACGATGGGACCAAGGATCTGACCGATGGTGTTGGCGATATTGAGGATGCCCAGGTCCTTGCCGGCGTTCTCCTTATCGGGCAGAACATCGACATTGAGCGCCTGGTCCACGGAAGAGTAGATACCGTAGCCAAGTCCGGCGAGCAGAGCAAATCCGTACATGCCGATAACGGACTTAAGTAGCCAGGGCAGGGCGATACCGATACACATCATAATCGTTGCGACGAGGATGATAGGCTTGCGGCGGCCGATCTTGTCGGAGATGGCGCCCGAGGTAAGCGAGGCGACAAGCGACACGACCATGATCACGACGGACATACTCGAAAGAACTGCGCCGGCTTCTGCCACGGGAAGACCGATGTACTTCTCGAGGATATAGAGCTGATAGCCGTTGATGCAGAAGTAACCGAAGATGAGGAGCAGACGGCCAAAGAGCGCCAGATAAAAGTCGCGGCAGTTCTTGGTGGGCGGAACGAACATGAGCAGCAGCGACTTGAGATTGAGCTTCTCAGACTGCTCGCCCTCGTCAAGAGCGGCAGACTTCTCGCGCGGCCAAATGATGACGGCGAGGATGCCGGTCAGCAACCAAGAGACCGTGCCGATGATAAAGCCAGGAACTGGGTTGGAGAGGAACTGCGTACCGATGATGGTGCCAATCGACTGGCCGGCCGTTGCGCCGCCGCCATAGAATGCGGAGAGCGTGCCGCGCTTGTTAAGCGGGATGCGGTCGGAAAGCACGGCAACAGCAGGGGCAAGCATGCAGTTGAGGCCAATCTGCAGCACGCACCAGGAGGCGACGATCATGGGAAGTGTGGTCGCGACCGAAGTGCTCCAGAAAGCACAGCCGCAGATAAAACCGCCGAGAACGATAAACGGCGTGCGCTTGCCAAAGCGGCTGTGGCAGTGGTCGGAAAGCGCGCCGAAAACGAGATTTGAGAACAGGGCGAAGATCGAACCGACCGAGTTCATCGCCGCGAGAATTGCCTCGGGCTGGCCAATATTAAGGCCGTTAAAACGCTCGGGGAACAAGACGTTGGAGCCGATTGTTCCCGACATCATCCACATGATTCCGAAGATGATAAAGCCGATCATAAAGCGCCATGTCTCGGTTTTGGTCATGGGCTTTCCGGTATCGGGGGCGATGGCGTTCTCGTCAATCGCCGCGGCGGTTTGATTTGCCATGGAATAGATCCTCTCTGTGATGGAATGCGCGAGGGCGCTCGTGCACCAAGGGTCAAGGGGTCAAACCCGCTGGATGCGGCGGCCGTGGAATGGGGTACGGCTGCTCGCGAGCGTCTGTTGAGTTGTTACTTACTAACTAGTAAGTAACTCCACGACCTGTATAGTACGCTTACTAAGTACTTAGTAACCTATAAGAGCGGTAAACGGTTGTTTTGAACCGCTGAACGGCTGAGGTAAGCTATGGGGGTATACAAAAGGCATTTGGCGGCAATACTCGAGCCGCCCTAAATAAGGCAGCGCGATTTATATGGACACTCAGAAAACTCCCACACCCGCGGCAAAGAAACGCAGCGCTGCGGCGCAGGAACGCCTTGACCAGATTGTTTCGGCGGCCGTGCGGCTTATCAACGCGCGCGGCTTTAACGGCATGTCGCTCCAGGCGGTAGCCGACGAGGTGGGCATCACCCAGGCGGGCGTGCTGCACTACGTGGGCAGCAAGCACGGGCTTTTGGTCGAGGTGATCCGTCGCTATTACGATCGCAGCTCAACCTTAGACGACTATCTCTCCCTCTTTCATCCTGGCGGGGCATTTGAGGGCCAGAGCCCCAAGATTCCCGAATACTGCCGTCTGCTCGTGGCGGAGAACAACAGTCAGCCCGAGCTCGTCATGCTCTTCCAGATGCTCAATACCGAGGCCATGAGCACGGAGAGCCCCCTGCACGAGTATTTCAACGACCGCTCGCGCGGAGTTATCGAGCCCGAGCCCGATGTTAACTGGAGCGTTCCCGAGGGAATCGACGCCACCGAAGCCATCTCGTGCGCGCTGGCGGCGATGTACGGATTGGAAGGCCGTTGGGTGGCGCGACCCGACGAGATCGACTATCCCGCCGAGTGGTCTAAGTTCGAGGACATCCTCTTTCCCCTTCCCCTCTGGGAGGGCTACCGTTAAGAGCGGCGGTATGCAATCGCCATTACCAACCGCAACGGCTGTGTCGATACAAAAAGGCCCGGGCTACCACCCGGGCCTTTTCTCTTGCGTTATTCCGTTTTCCTTAACGCGCCGGCGAGACCACGAGCAGCGCGTCGTGCTCAAAGGGATGCTGGGCCACGCGCACGGTGCCGTCACCGTTGTCGCGGACGGGCAGCTTGGCGATGCGCTTGTCCTCCATGTCGAGGACCGTCGCCGTCCAGTCGCGCGCACCGTCGAGCTTAAACTTGAGCGCCGTGGTACGCGGCAGGTACGTGACGACGCGATCGCCAACGCGCGCCACACGAATGGCCTCGCGCGCGTCATCGAGCAGCTCCTGCGCCGGAACCACGGCAAGTGCGTCATCGCCAGCCGTAGCGCCCAGGCCGGCAAGCACATGCTCGATCGCGCCAAAGTCCCAAACGCCCGCAAACTGCAGGCACTCCTGCCAGCGGAACGGCATATCGAAGCCCTCGCCCAGCACCGAGCCCTGGCTCTTGCTGGTCTGCCAGTTCCAAACGCCGTGCGCGCCATAGGTCACACCTGCACTGGCGCCGGCGAGGATCGACGACCACACGCTCGCGCGGCAGTCCTGCGCGGTGAACCGCCAGTACACGTTGCGCGAGGCGCCCATCTGCTCGTAACAGGGCTCGGAGTTGACCATCGGCTTTTTGGGATAGTTGGCGATAAAGTCCTGCGGCAGGCGCCAGGCCTCGGGCTGGCCCTCGTAGTTGTGGCCGGGCTGGAACATGTAGAAGTCCAGGCGGTCCAGGTACTGCAACGGAATGGTGCGGTTGCCGCGGTTGATATGCATGGTGCGCAACGCTTCGGGCGCGCGCTTGACAACTTCGTCGAGGGCATCCTCGTAATAGGCGATCGCCTCGTCGCTGGTAAAGTCGGTATCGCCCGTCACCACATAGACGGGGTCGAACTCGCCCAGGTTCTCGACGACGCGGGCAACGTGGGCACGGACCTCCTCGCGCGGCATAACCTCGGCACCGCAACGCTCAGCAATCTTGGCGCCCCAGGTACCGGGCACGTAGTTGCACCACATAAGCACGAGTGCCGGACGAATGCCGTGCTCGACGGCAGCGCGGCACATGGCAGCAGCACGGTCCCAGTACGCCTGGTTGGGACGGGACCAATCGAAATGCACGCCGTCCTCGCTGGCATAGGGCCAAATGCCCAGATCGGGACAGCAGCGGTCCCACTGCGGCAGCGTGTTGATCTGCAGCACGTTCATGCCCTGCTCGGCGCGACGGGTCAGATAGTAGTCCCAATCGGCCTCGGTAATGCTCGTAAACGCGCTCCAGCACGTATCGGCAAACCAAAAGAACGGTTTGCCCTCGCACAAAAAGCCGTCCTGACGACCGTTAACGGTCAGCTTTCCCAAACTCATCTGCATGCCCTTTCGTTTGATAAAGGAGTTGCGAACCGGCAGATTCTTTCGCGGTAACCCCGCGCGAAAGCCCCTGGCGCTTAGCAAGCCCCGGCGAGTAGGCGCCGCGCGCCCCCAATCAGTCTACCTTGTAAGAAGGGCCCCGCCGGGCTTGCGCCTGACGGGGCCCTGTCGTATAGGTAAGGTCGTATGCGTCCGAATGGTTTGGCCTTAGGCCTCCATCTCGGCGAGCTCCTCCTTGGAGAAGCCAGTGGCAAAGACGACGGCAGCGGCGATGACAAAGGAGATTGCCATACCGACGATAGCCCAGACGGTGTTCATCTGGCCACCCTGCAGGTAGTTGGTGAAGACCAGGAAGTTGGAGGCACCGCCGGCCAGGTAGTAGGTAACACCCATGAGGCCGGAGAACACAGCGCCGATAGCACCGCCGATAAACATACCGAGCATGGTGCGACGGAAGCGCATGAGGATACCGAAGAGTGCGGGCTCGGTGACGCCGCCGGCGATGGCGGAGATGACGTAACCCAGAGCAAGACCCTTCTCGTCGGGGTTCCTCATCTTGAGGAAGGCACCGAAGGCGCAGCCCCAGACAGCGGCCATAGCGCAGTTGGTGGAAACGAAGACGAAGGGATCGTAGCCGGCAGCGATGATCTGAACCTGAGCGAGCAGGATGACGGGCATGTGCATGCCGCAGACCACGAAGAGCTGCCAGAAGGCGCCGAGGATGGCCATGACGATCAGGATACCGATACCGCCAAGGTCAGCAAGACCAAAGAGGGCGTTGGCGATGAGGCTGCCGATCTCGTTGCCGATCGGGGCAAGGACGATGAAGGCGATGGGGATGGTGACGATCATGGTGCAGAACGGCGTGAAGACCGTGGACAGCACGTCGGGCATGACCTTCTTAAAGAACTTCTCGACAAAGTACAGGACCGGCACCGAGAGGATGATCGGCAGGACGGACTGCTGGTAGTTGGCAGCGGCGATCTGGATGCCGTAGACGGAGATGATTCCGCCACCCTCCTGAGTCGCGACACTCACGACGGACGGGGCCATGAGAGCACCGCCGAGGAGCATGCCCAGAACCGGAGAGGCGCCGAGCTTCTTAGCAGCGGCATAGCCCAGGTAAATGGGGATAAAGGTAAACGTGGCCTCGTACAGGGTGGTGTAGAGGAACGTGTAGGTCGGATCGGTATCGGAGAGAACGCCGAGCATAGTGGGACCGAGGACCGCGGCGATGGTGCGGAACAGACCGCCGGCCATGAGCAGCGGGATCAGCTGGGTCATGGAGCCCGACAGATAGTCGAGGATGATGTTGGGCAGGTTCTTGAGCTCGAACTTCTCCTTAGGAGCGTCGAGGTTCTCGTCGACCGCGGCACCCTGCTTGACGCCGGACATGGCGACGAACTCGGCGAGCACCTTGGGCACGTTCTGGCCGATGATGACCTGGAGCTGGCTGCCGGCGAACTGGCAACCCAGAACACCCTTGACCTTCTTGATCTTCTCCACGTCGGCCTTGCTGTTATCCTTGAGCGTCAGACGCAGGCGCGTCATGCAGTTGGTGGCGACGGCAACATTCTCCGCACCGCCCACGAGCTCGAGGACATCGGTGGCAATCTGCTTGTTATCTACTGCCATGGGACCCCTCCCCATATCATCGTGTGCCTACCCGTTTGGACGTAGGCACGCCTTTGACCCGGCGACTATAACCCCTTACGGCTGCCGAGCCCTTGGATACGCTGTCGTAAACAATCTGTTTACTGAACGTTTACAGCACTTAGTTTACACGCAGCGTTGAATTTGTGGCAGTTTTGCCGTTTGCAGTCCGGTGAACGGTAGGAAATCGGGGGTGAGCGTATCTGAACGGCGGTAAATCGTCTCTTTGCCTATGTATTGATATATGGCTATTTACGTGGGATTTTACTTTGAGCGGCCTCTCAATAGCCTGTTAGCTCATCAATAAAACCCCAGATAGAAACTACTAAACATATGTTTAGTAGTTCACTGCGTGTTCGATTATGCCGTTTACCGAGTTCATCTGCTTGTTCCACAACTCTGCATTAAACTAAACATGTTTAGATTGTATTGCCGCGATTGTTTAGCACGCGCGGCGCAAGGGAGGCAGCTCATGGAACTCAGATCGTGTACCTACGCAACCGTCACCACCTTGGGCGACTTTGGCCCCTGGATCAGCAAGGTCGTTCTCGACCTGCCCTGCACCGTGCGCGCCAACGATGTCGATGCGAACACTTTCCATATATATGTAGAGCGTCACGAGCGCACGGGCGAGATCCTGATGCGCAAGGAGCACGGCGCCGACCATGCCGCGCCCTCCGTGGGTTACATCGACGTTCTCGCCGCGTATCCGTGTGACGAGAACGGCCGCAAGCTCGCCGTGGGCACCCATGTGGCACTCGAGGTCGCCGAGCAGCGCCTGACCAAAAAGATCGAAGGCGGCGTCATGGGCTCGCGCATGCTCGATGACCAGCTGCACATCACGCAGCTCGCGGCTCTTCCCGGCAACGACGGCGACGACCCCACCTGCGGCCTGGTCTTCGATACCTGTCGCGGCGACATCTGCCCCGCACTCAAGGGCTGGAGCAATGCCGTACAAAAGACCGCCATTGATGGCATCGCGCTCGAGTACGGCTTCTTTGAGCCCAGCTTTAAGGCAGAGGACTCGGCCTGCTTCAATCCCTTCGCGCCCGAGGCCACGGTCGTGCCCCAAAAGGCCCCGCTCGTGGTGTACCTACACGGCGCCGGCGAAGGCAAGGGCGCCACACAGGGCGAAGGCGCCACGCGCGCCTATACCGGCAACCGCGTGACAGCCATTAGCCAGGGGCAAATCCAGCGCTACTTTGGCGGCTTTGCCTGGGTGCTCGTGCCGCAGTCTCCGACGTTTTGGATGGACAACGGCGTCGAGCAGCTCGGTCGCTCCAACCAGAGCATCTACTCCCCCGTACTCAAAGCGCTCATTGACGAGTTTGTCGCCGAGTATGCCGAGCGTATCGACACCGACCGCATCGTAATCGCTGGCCTTTCCAACGGCGGCTTTATGACCCTGCGCCTGTGCGCCGACTACCCCGATTTCTTCGCCGCGGGCCTTCCCTGCTGTGCCCCGTGGTACAACGCCACGGACGAGGACGTAGCCGCGCTCGCCAAGACGCCGCTGTGGTTTACGCACTCCAAGGGCGACGAGCTCGTGCCGCCGCAACAGACCGTGCTGCCGCTCACGGCGCGCCTGCGTGACGCCGGAGCCAACGTGCACCTCACCTACTTTAGCCATGTCGAGGACCTGACCGGGCGCTATCGCGAGGCCGACGGCTCGCCCAAGAAGACGTTCAACCACGGCGTGTGGATCCACCAATTCAACGACCTGTGTTATCAAGACTTCGACGGGGGTAACGTACTCATCGACGGCGAGCCGGTGGGCTGCTGGGAGTGGTCGGCCAGAGTTTCGAGGTAACCATCCCATCGGGGGCCCTGACCTTTAGTTTTGTAAACGTCCTCGCGCCTGAGCCCCGCTTATCCTGCTCCTTCGGAGCATCGGATAAGCGGGGCCCGCGCTGCGGAATGTTTACAAAACTAAAGGTCAGGGCCCCCTAAGTTAACGTTGTTCGAAACGCTGGCCGGGCGCTTCCGGCAGCACGCCGGGTCGGTGGCGGTGAGGGCGTGGGTCCCGTCTTGCCTTGCGCGTAACTGGCTAAATTGATTTTGATTGGAGCTGTTCCTATGTCCCAGAAGTTGACTCGGGTGATTGTTACTACCGATATGGAAGTCGACGATATGAACTCGCTCGTTCATTTGGCTCTGTATCTCAACTTACTTGATGTTCAGGCTGTGGTGTATACGGCTTCGCAGTATCACTTTCTTGGGGATGGGGTTCATACGCTGGGCGAGGTGAATTCGCATTGGCGGACCAAAGGGCGTCGCTCTTATGAGTGGGCTGTTGTGCCTCATGAGCCCGATCCGCTGGCCGGCGAGCTTCGTGAATATCGACCGTTTCCCGAGCATTGGATTGAGAGTCTCTGGAGTAATGAATATGCCCAGGCTTGGCCGCAGTTGCAAGCGAATGCGGGCGCTGCCGGTGAGCCGCCGTTTCCCACGCCTACCCAGATGATCGAGCGCACCTTTGTGGGAAATGCTGCCTTTGAGGGCGATGTGACTGAGGAAACTGAGGGGTCTCGCGTAATTGCTCAGGCAATTTTGGATGATGATCCGCGTACGTTATGGCTGCTCAGCTGGGGTGGCATGAACACCATCGTTCGCGCCCTCATGAGTATTGCCGAGCGTTATCGCGCCACGCCCGAATGGCCCGTCGTACAGCAGCGGGTCTATCGCAAGGTACGCGTGATGGGAGTCGCCGATGGCATAGGGCAGGACAACTCATGGCTCGACCATGGGCGTGAGCTCTTTCCCGAGCTCATCTTTTGGCGCGTGCCCTATATGTATGGCGGCTATGTCGACGCCAAGATGGCTCAGCCCGATACGCTGCCGCTGTTTAAGGCTCCTTGGCCCGAGCAGAATCTCACGCAGGACAACGGCCCCCTCATGGCACGCTATATGCTCTATGGCGATGGTAAGGTCTACGAAAACGAGCCCGAGCGCTTTCAGTTTGGCAAGCATGCCCGTCTGGATTGGGGTCTAGAAGGTATGCCCGCGATGCAGTTTGAGCGCGGCGACTTTATGGCCGAAGGCGACAGCATGACCTATATTCCGCTGCTGCCGTTTGGCCTGCGCGGTATCGATAACCGCGGCTTCGATACGCTGCTCGGCCGCATGTTTCTTGATGGGCACCCCGATGCGGACGCACCCGCCGGTTTTGCCGCCATCGGCACGCCCGCAGGCAACAACCCCAATCCCTATCTGCGCGCCTATCAGGAAGACTTTGCCGCCCGCGCGCAATGGTGCGCCCATGATCCGGCAGCCTGCTCGCATCCGGCATATGTTGTCGAGGTCACGGCCGACTGCAGCGCTACAGCCAGCGAGCGCGTCACCCTTGCAGCGACCATCGTCGACCCCGACGGCAAGGGCTTTGATGCACATTGGGATGTCGCCGTGGACCCGTCGAGCTATGCAGGCGCGCAGGATCTTTCGCTGTGGCAGGAATGCACGGTGAGCACCGCTTTTATCGTGCCTGCCGACGCGCAGCCCGGCGACCGCTTCGTGTTCACCCTTACCGTGCAGACGCGCGCCGAGCGTCCCTGCAGCCGCTACGCCCAAGTTGCCGTGACCGTGGCATAGCAAGGACGGCACCCACATTCGGCATGGAGCGTCCCCAACTGCCACTCATTTAAGTACGTCCCCAATGAGTGGCCGAAGGGTGTCCCCAGCGACTAGTCAAAATGGGCCATGTGTCCCAGTTGTGGAGGCTCGTTGAGCCGTCTGGGTATCGTGAAAGATCGCGCACTCCCCCATCATCAAAAGTGACACACGCTACCTGTTGATGGGAGGCAGCCATGGGCTTCTTTGACAAGATGTTCGAGAAGAAAGAGTGCGCGATTTGCGGTACCGAGCTGGGACTTCTCGGCAAGACCAAGATCAACGAAGGCTACCTGTGCAAAGAGTGCGCCGGAAAGCTCTCCCCCTACTTCCACGGCTATCGCTCCAGCACCGCGGACGATATCCGTGAGCAGCTCGCCTACCGCGAGGCCAATGCCGAACGCCTGGCGTCGTTCAACCCCACGCGCACGCTCTCTGCCGGGCGAACCAACATCATGCTCGATGAGGACGCGGGCCTGCTGATCATCACTTCGCAGAGCCGCTGGCGCGACGCCAATCCCGACATCATCGAGTTCTCGCAGGTACTCGGCTGCGATATGGATATCGACGAGCATCGCACCGAGATCTATCGCGAGACCAAGGACGGCGAGCGCGAGAGCTACAACCCGCCGCGCTATGACCTGGATTACGACTTTAATCTGACCATCCACGTCAACACGCCGTACTTTACCGAGATCAACCTGCGCGTGAACGACTCCACCATCGACCAGCGCGGTTCCATCGAATACCGCGAGGCCAAGCGCCAGGCAACCGAGGTCCGCGACGCGCTGGTGCAGCTGCGTCAGGAGACGCGCGACAGCGTCGTGGCCGCTAAGGCCCCCAAGACCGCGGTCACCTGCCCCTTCTGCGGTGCAACCACCATTCCCGATGCCAGCGGGCGCTGCGAATACTGCGGCGGCGCCATCGGCGCATAGCCTCCGGCAGCGAAAGGACCGATCATGGCCTTCGAAAGCGTCAACTATCAGTGCCCCGCATGTGGCGGCCCCCTTCACTTTGCCAGCGCCGAGCAAAAGCTCGTCTGCGACTACTGCGATTCGCGTTTTGAAGTCGAAGAAGTCGAGGCCCTCTATCGCGAGCGCCAGGACAAGGCCGATGCCAAAGCCGATGCGGCAGCCGCGGCCCCCAAGCCTGCTGTCGACGATGCCGTGCAGGAGCTGGCTCAAAACGCCGGCTACATCTGCTCGTCGTGCGGTGCCGAGCTGGTCTCGGACGGCACCGTCGCCGTTACCACCTGCCCATACTGCGGCAACTCCGCCGTAGCACCCGGTCAGCTCTCGGGCGACTTCTCACCCGACCTGGTGATTCCGTTTAAGCTCGGACGCGATGACGTTATGGCCGCGCTCAAAGACCACTACAAGGGCAAGATCCTGCTGCCCAAGAGCTTTGTCACCGGCAACCATATCGACGAAGTCCAAGGTGTCTACGTGCCGTTTTGGCTCTACGGCGCCCGCGTTGACGGCGAAGTGTGCTTTGACGCGACCAACGAGACCGTAACCGAGGAATCCGACCGCACCGTCACGACCACCGACCACTACGACGCCTACCGTAAGGGCAATATCTCGTTTGAGCGCGTGCCCGTCGACGGATCGTCCAAGATGCCCGACGGCCATATGGACGCCATCGAGCCGTTTGACTACGACGCGCTGCGCCCGTTCTCGGTCGCGTATATGCCCGGCTACATCGCCAACCGCTACGACGAGGATTGCGAGACCTGCAAGGCGCGTGCCGAGCGCCGCATGGAGGAGAGCACGATTTCGGCCCTGCGCGAGACCGTCGTCGACGAGTACGACGACGCCACGGTCGAAAACAAGCAGCTCGACTACACCTGGGAAGAAAGCGATTATGCCCTGTTCCCCGTGTGGATGCTCTCTACCTCGTGGAACGGCAAGAGCTATCTGTTTGCCATGAACGGACAGACCGGTCGCATGGTCGGCGAACTCCCCTGCTCCAAGCCCAAGCTCGCCATCGCCTCGGTGCTGTTCTTTGTGATCGGGTTTGTCCTCTCCCAGATTCTCTTTATGGGAGAGAACGCCTTCGATCCGGACTACCTCGCCTTTGATGTCGAGGGCATCCTCATCAACATCGTCGCGCCGCTGATCATCGTAATCATCGCGGACGTGCTGCTGGTGGGCCAGCTCAAGACGGCCAACGAGGCCATCCACGCCGATTGTTACTGCGGCGAGCTCGACCTGACCGAGAAGCACGACACCTTCAGCCACACCGAGACCACCGTTGTCATGAAGGACAACAAGGACGATTAGCCATTCTGACCAATACCACCCGGCCTTTGACGAGAAAGGAAGATCACCATGGGACTCTTGAAAGCTGGATTGGGTGCTGCCGGCGGCGTCATGGCCGACCAGTGGAAAGAATTTATCTATTGCGAATCGATGCCCGCTGACGTCTTGGCCTGCAAGGGCAGCAAGCGCACCGGCGGCCGCAGCTCCAACACGCGCGGCGAGGACAACGTCATCTCCAACGGCTCCGTCATCGCCGTCAACGACGGCCAGGGCATGCTCGTGGTGCAAAACGGCAAGATCATCGAGGTCGCGCTGGAGCCTGGCGAGTTTGTCTTTGACACCGGCAGCGAGCCGAGCGTCTTTAGCGGCAACCTGGGCGACTCCATCAAGGAGACGTTCGCCAATATCGGCAGCCGCTTTACCTTTGGCGGCGACGCGGGCAAAGACCAGCGTGTCTACTTCATCAACACCAAGGAGATCATCGGCAACAAGTACGGTACCGCCTCGCCTGTGCCCTTCCGCGTGGTCGATAACAATATCGGTCTGGACGTCGACATTTCCGTTCGTTGCAACGGCGAGTATTCGTACCGCATCACCAACCCGCTGCTGTTCTACACCAATGTGTGCGGCAACGTGACCGATAGCTACACGCGCGATAAGATCGACAGCCAGCTTAAGTCAGAGCTGCTCACCGCCCTGCAGCCCGCCTTTGCCAAGATCTCGGAGATGGGCATTCGCTACAGCGCCATCCCCGGTCACACCACCGAGCTCGCCCGCGCGCTCAACGAGGTCCTCTCGGCCGACTGGCGCGACCTGCGCGGCGTCGAGATTGTGAGCTTTGGCGTACTCCATCGCCGCCTCGCAAGAAGACGAGCAGATGATCAAGGACCTGCAGAAGGCCGCAGTCATGCGCGATCCCACCATGGCAGCTGCCAACATCGCCAGTGCCCAGAGCGACGCAATGCGCGCGGCAGCGGCCAACCCCAACGGCGCGATGGCAGGCTTTATGGGCATGGGCATGGCAGGCGGCATGGGCGGCATGAACGCCAGCCAGCTGTTCGCCGCCGGCCAGGCACAGCAGCAGGCCGCCCCGCAGCCGGCTCCGACACCCGCCCCCGCACCGGCTCCTGCCGCTGCCCCCACGGCCGGCACGTGGACCTGCACTTGCGGCGCCACCAACACCGGCAAGTTCTGTCCCGAGTGTGGCAGTCCCGCACCCGCCCCGGCACCGGCCAAGTGGTTCTGCCCCAACTGCGGCAGCGAAAACGGCGGCAAGTTCTGCAGCAACTGCGGAACGCCCAGGCCCTAGCCCCTCTATCTGGTAATTGGCGGGGGTCCGCCACCCCCGCATTTGCTTCTATGGGCTTTCACACAAGAAGGAGGACACCATGAAGACAACGTTCAAAAAGTCCGTACTCGCATTTCTGACATGCGTCCTGGCGCTCGCCTTTGCCCTGACGGGCTGCAGCGGCGGCGGCAAAGACCCCAAGGCCAACTTCGTCGGCAGCTGGCAGTACTCGGGTGGAACCTTGGATGGCGAAGAGCTCACCGATGAGTACATGGATATGCTCGAAGAGTGGGGCGTCAACTGCATCCTGATCCTCGATGAGGACGGCACGGGCACCCTCGACCTGTTCCTTGAGGTTGTCGACCTTAAGTGGGAGGCCAAGGACGCCACCACCGCAACCGTCACCGCCGAAGATGAATCGCACGATCTGAAGCTCAAGGACGACAAGCTCGTCCTGGAGGTGGACGGCGACAAGTTTATCTTCACCAAGTCCGACAAGGACCTGTCCGGTACGGTGAAGAAGGATCGCGAGGCGGCCGAGAAGGAAGATGAGATCGATGAGGCCGTCGAAGACGACGATGTCCAGAGCATCGAAATCTCCCCCGCCGTCACCGTCGCCGATGACGATCTGTGCACCATCACCATCACCGAGAAGTTCAAGGACGACTGGGGCGACATCGGCTTTGTCGTCAACATCACCAACAAGAGCGACAAGGACCTGACCTTCTACGCTCCTTCCGGCAAGACCAACGTCAACGGCACCATGAAGGAACCCTGGTTCTCGGCTCACCTGATGCCCGGCACCAACGCCACCGAGGAATTCACGTTCTCGAACGGCGAGCTTGACAGCCTTGACGACCTGGTCAATACGACCATCGGCATCGACGCCTACCTGACCGATTCCTACGAGGACGTCGCCTCTTACAGCGCAACCATCGCGTAACGGCAGACACCGATAGCCGCGGATTGGCGGACACATCCGCGCACATGTCAGGCGGGACCGCAGGAGATAA
>CAJMRN010000017.1 GCA_905215815.1 uncultured bacterium
CCGCCGATAACAACCCCTTCCGCTTAACGGCACCGCCAAATGATCCCTTGGGGACGGAGGAAAACGGATCACCGGGCCAGACCGACCCCCTCGGTGATCCGTTTTCCTCCGTCCCCAAGGGATCATCTAAAAAGGCCGCAGTCGGGAATCCCGGCTGCGGCCTTATTGCACTTGTGAGGTCAACTCGCTCGTTAGATCAACTTGAAGCCCTTGCGCTTGCCTACGGAGAGGGTGTCGCCCAGCTTGAGGGCGCTGGGGTCGATGTTGTAGCTCTTGGGAGCCACAGCCTTGCCGTTGATCTTGACGCCGCCGCCGTCGATGTCGCGACGGGCCTGGCCGGCGCTGGCTGAAAGACCCAGGTCCTTGAGCAGGCCGGCGAGGTAGATCAGACCCTCGTCGTTGACGGTCAGCTCAACATGCTTCTCGGGGAAGTCGGCGAGCTGCCCCTCCTTGAACACGCGGTCGAACTCGGCCTGGGCCTCGTCGCCGGCACCGGCGCCGTGGTAGGTATCGCACAGGTCGCGGCCCAGAACGCGCTTAAGCTCATAGGGGTCGGCGGAACCGTCGGCCAGGGCGGCGTCAATCTTGTCGACCTCGGCCGGGGTGAGCGAGCTCGCCAGGCGGTAGTACTTGCCGATCATCTCGTCGGGGATGGACATGGTCTTGCCGAACATATCCTTGGGCGCGTCGGTCAGGCCGATGTAGTTACCGTAGGACTTGGACATCTTACGGACGCCATCGGTGCCCTCGAGCAGCGGCATGGTGAGCGCGATCTGGGGCTCCATGCCCATCTTCTCCATGAGCTCACGGCCGGCGAGCAGGTTGAAGAGCTGGTCGGTGCCGCCCATCTCCACGTCAGCCTTAATCATGACCGAATCGTATGCCTGCATCACAGGATACAGGAACTCATGCAGGGCGATCGGCATCTGAGACTGGTAGCGCTTGGTAAAGTCATCGCGCTCAAGAATACGGGCGACGGTGAACTTGGAGCACACCTGCAGCAGTCCGGCGAGATCCATCGACAAGATCCAGTCGCCGTTGTGCACGATGGTGGTCTTCTCGGGATCCAGGATCTTCATGGCCTGGCTCACGTAGGTCTCGGCATTGGCCTCGATCTGCTCCTGCGAAAGCTGCGGACGGGTGGAGTTCTTGCCCGAAGGGTCGCCAATCAGCGCGGTACCGTTGCCGATGATGAGGGTGACGTTGTGGCCCAGGTCCTGGAACTGACGCATCTTGCGCAGCGGCACGGCGTGGCCCAAGTGCAGGTCGGGGCTGGTGGGGTCGACGCCAAGCTTGATGTTGAGGGGCTCGCCCTTCTCAAGCTTCTTGCGAAGGTCGGCCTCGGGGACGATCTGTGCGGCGCCCGAGGTGATGATACGCATTTGCTCGTCAACAGACAGCATTGGGTATCCTCCTTTTGCTATAGCACCCTCGCCGAAAACGGCGGTGCTGGAAGTCCATAAACTCTCATATGATAACAAACTGACGCGACGCGGCACCTACGACAGGAAAATCCTCGTCCTGCCGCATGCGTCGATGGCAACTGGCAGACGTGTACCGTCACGCTCGACCAGATAGCGCACCTGCCGACGACGCAAGCAGTCGCGGCAACGGACCTGCCCCGTCGCATCGGTGGCGCAGACGCCCTCGGCGGTCAACAGACAGTGCTCGCACACCATAAGCCCGGGACGGTTGGCGTCGACCGGACCCAAGACGCCGGGCTCAGCAGCCAGCTCGGCAATACGCTCCCTATCATTGCTGAGCAACTCGGCAGGCAAGTATACCCACCCCGCGCCAAGCCCACGCAGCCAGGCAAGCGTGGCCCGATTGGCACAGAACACCGGCGCCGCCACGTCAAACGTCGTACCCAGCTCGCGGGCCATCGCCACCTGCCCCAGGTTGCGGCAGACGACACGCCCGGCACGTTGCATAAGCGCCCGAGTCCGCTCGGCATCGCGCGCGCGGCACACTTCGTCGAGTACCACCGTCGCATCGGACAAATCTCGCTCATCGCGCGGATCCACATCCATCAGTTCCCAGGCAAAGACCATACGAGCAACATCCTCGCGCTTTGCCGGCTCCCCCGGCTCCGCCAACTCCGTCGGCACATCACCATCTGCCAGAACGCCCTCAAACGGCAACACCTCAACGGACCGCTCAACAGGCGCGACCGCATCTGCCTCGGCACGCATACGCTCCAACACCGTTGCCGTCTGCCCCAGCACGCCTGCGCTGCGAATCAGATAGACCTCGCAGCCCGCATCCACCTTGCGCTTGCAATGCACGACGATGTGCTCTCCCGCAGCGGCATCCACGGGGCAAGGCACCTGTGGCCAGCGCTTGGGCACATCGGGACGCGCATCGGCACCCGGGTAAAATCGGATCTCGAGCGTATCGCCCGCCGCCACGGCGGCATCAAGCTCAACCGTCACCTCTTCGTGACCCACCGCCACCAAGTGGCCCACGCGCACGCCCTGGTTGATCGCGCGCTCGAAGCTCATGAGCTCGGCGCCCGAACGACCCCGCAGATACGCATCGGTAAAGCCGCGGTTGAACGACCTTCCCAGCTCGCGCTCAAGCGTCGGCACCGCATCGGCATCCCATGTGCCGGCGCGCAGCATATCGAGCGCCCGACGCCACACCCTCACCACGTTAAAGACGTAGTCGGGATTCTTCATGCGGCCCTCAATCTTGAGCGATGCCACGCCGACGGCAACAAGCTCCGGCAGGTGCGCGATACCCAGATAGTCACGCGGACAAAGCAGGCGGTCCCCTTCGACAGCAACAACACTCTGCCCCGCCTCGTCCGCCAAGTCATAGGACAGACGGCACGGCTGTGTGCAGTCGCCGCGCATCGCCGACCGTCCGCGCCGCAGGGCCGAAAACTCACACGCGCCTGAATAACCAATGCAAATAGCACCGTGACAGAACACCTCTATGGGCACGCCAGTAGCGCAAAGCGTCCCAATCTCCGCCACGTTCAGCTCGCGCGCCGTCGTCACGCGCTCAACTCCCAACTCCTTGGCAGCCAACTGCACGGCACCCTCGCTATGAGCGCCCGCTTGGGTGGACAGGTGAATCTCGACCCCCGGAATCGCCGCACGAAGCGCGCAAGCCAGCCCGGCATCGGCCACAATCAATGCATCGGCGCCCAACGCATGCGCATGCGCCCCCAACGCCACGGCGTCGGCAAGCTCATCATCGAACACGAACACGTTGAGCGTCACGTACACACGCACGCCATGCGCATGGGCCACGGCACAACCGCGCGCGAACTCATCATCGCTAAAGCCATGCGCGCTCACTCGAGCGTTGAATCCGTCCAGCCCCGCATAGACGGCATCGGCACCCGCCGCAATTGCCGCGAGCATCTGGTCGAGCCCGCCAGCGGGCGCCAGCAGCTCGGGCAGCGCCACTCCAGCCGCCGCCAACTCGCTTTCGCATTGTCCGCTCGGTTCCATCGGCCGAATCGCCATCGATAAACTCCTTGCCAAGGTGTGCTTTCACTCTGAAAATTGCTTCCAACCAGCATACACGAGGCCTCACGTGCCCCGATTGGTTTAATGTGTAATAACTTATGTCCATCCTGCCCGGCAACACACCTAGCGCCTGGCACGACATACCTGGAGGTCAATCTATGGGTCCTCGCCAACGACAGGGACGCGGTCGCTCCAAGACGCATGCCCTTCCCATGATCTTGCTCTCGTTTTTGGGCTTTCTGCTTATCGCGGGCGTAGCGTTTGGCATCGGCATGATCGGCAACGTCAACCGCTGGCTGTCCGACCTGCCCGACTACACCGACGCCAACGCCTATCTGGTCAGCGAGCCCACCGACATCGTCGACTGCAACGGCAATACCATTGCGAGTTTCTACACTCAAAACCGCAAGTCCATCACCAAGGACCAAGTGTCCCCCTACGTGCTGCAGGGCACCATCGATGTCGAGGACGAGCGCTTCTATGAGCATGGCGGCATCGATCTCTGGGGCATTGCGCGTGCATCGGTGGCAACGCTCACCGGCGGCCACGAGGGCGCGTCGACCATCACCCAGCAGCTGGTCCGCAACACCATCCTGCAGGAGGAACAATTCGACTCGACCATCGAGCGCAAGGTGCGCGAGGCCTATATCGCCATCAAGATGGAGGACATGTACTCCAAAGACGATATTCTCATGATGTACCTCAACACCATCTACTACGGTCACGGCGCCTACGGCATCGAGGCCGCCGCCGAGACCTACCTGTCCAAGACTGCCGCCGACCTCACCCTAAGCGAGGCCGCGCTGCTGATCGGCCTTCCCAATTCGCCCTCGCAGTACGACCCCACGGTTAACCCCGACTTGGCACTGTCCCGCCGCAACAAGGTTCTGGACAACATGTTGCGCTTGGGACACATCACGCAGGAAGAGCACGATGCCGCACAGGCTGAACCCATCACCCTCAACCTGACAGAGATCTCGGGCAGCGGCGTTAACATCTATTCGCAGCCCTACTTTGTCTCCTATGTCAAGCAACTTCTGGAGCAGGAGTTCTCCACCGACGTACTCTTTAAGGGCGGCCTTACGGTTAAGACCACCATCGACCCCACGATGCAGCAGGTGGCCGAGGAGGCCGTGCGCTCGCAGCTTGACACAACCGGACTCGACGGCCTGGACATGGGCATGGTGGTCATTGACCCCAAGACCGGCCACATCAAGTGCATGGTGGGCGGCTATGACTACGACTCGGACCAGAACCACGTGAACCACGCAACGGCCAAACGCCCCACGGGCTCCTCGTTTAAGGCGTTCACGCTCGCCGCTGCCATCCAGTGCGGCATGGACCCCGATATCACCCTCAACTGCAACTCGCCGCTACCCCTTAAAAATTCCTCTGCCAAAGTCCAGAACTACGCAAACCAGAGCATGGGCACCATTACGCTCAAGCAGGCGACGGCGCTTTCGTCCAACACCGGCTATGTCCAGGTCGCAGACGCCATCGGCAACGACAAGATCATCTCGCTTGCCAAAAAACTCGGCATCGATCCCAAGAAGGACAACCTCGAAGACGTGCCCGTCATGACGCTCGGCACCGGCTCCATCTCACCGCTCGAGATGGCCGCCGCCTATGCCGCCTTTGCCAACGGCGGATACTATCGCCAACCCATCGCCATCACCGAGATCATCTCCCGCAGCGGGTCAGTGCTGTACCAGCACACCGACAATCCGCAACAGGCGCTCACCGCCGGTGAGGCTGCAGCCGTAACCGATACCCTGAGCGGCGTTATGCGTGGCAGCGGCACCGGCGCTTCGGGCGCCCTGAGCGTCAACCAGCCATGCGCCGGCAAGACGGGCACCACCAGCGATGTTACCAACCTGTGGTTCTGCGGCTACACTCCACAACTCTCCGTTGCGCTTTGGACCGGCTACTCCCAGGGCGAGATCCCCATCAAAAAGAACGGTGCAGACTTACACCCATATTCCACCAATCTGCCCGTCTTCAAGAAATTCATGGATACGGTCTTGGCCGGCAAAGAGCGCGAGGAATTCCCGACCGGCACGGCCCCTCAATACAAGAGCAATGACTCTTGGAAGTTCTTTGGCACAACCAACAAAAAGAAAGACGAAGAGGACGAAGGCGAGGAGGAAGAGACCGCCACAACCACAACCACTACGACGACAACCACGACCACTGAAACCCCGGGCGGCGACACCACCGGCGGCAACGGTAACGGTACGACAGGTGGCGACGGTGGCACGGGTGGCGACGGTGGCACGCCGACGCCTACCCCCGATCCCACGCCCACGCCCACGCCCACGCCCGACCCCTCTACGGGCCAGTAGGCGCAAAGCGTCATCTGACAACAAGGCGCCCGAGCAGCACGTACGCTGCTCGGGCGCTTCTTTATTTCGGCAGATACCACAAGATGCCGCGACGGCTCCGGCTACAGGACCGATAGGGCAACAGGCACTGGCATGCAAAAAGGGCGCTGACCTTCGTCAACGCCCTCGGCAATTACCTATAGCAACAATCGGCACAGCAGCAGTGCCGCTACTCCCCTACTTGTGAGAGTTACTCAGCTTGTTGATGAGTGCCTCAAGACGCTCTCCGTCCTCGGCCGTCTGCGCAATGACCAAGATTGTGTCGTTGCCGGCAAGCGAGCCAAGCACGTCGGGCAGCTCCGCAGCATCGACAGCTGCGGCAATACCAGAAGCCGTACCGGGCTGCGCCTTGATCATAACCAGATTATCGGTGCGCAGTACGCCGGTAACCAACTCGGAAACCATGCGCTGCAGATGCAGGTCCTCGGCAAGGACATAGATGCCCTCGGGGAGCTTGCGCAGTCCCATGTCCGCGATGTCGCGCGAAACGGTCGCCTGCGTGCAATCGAAACCCATGGCGCGAAGCTCGTCTACCAAAACGCGCTGCGTGCGTACGTCCTTATTGCGAACAATATCTCTGATGGCATCCTGGCGCCCATTGCGTTTTTTGGCCATACAAAACCTCACTCCAAAAGATGGCGGAGACAATCACTTAGTGATTGAATAGTTTAGCGCTATTTGAGGGTTTTAGTGAATAAGAACGCATTTCGAAACAATTCCATGCAATTTATTTCGAAAATCACGCTACTAGACAGTCCTGGCGCCCGAACGATTGAAAAAGGCCGCCAGATGCGTATACAACGCACACCGCATGGGCTTGGCGCTGGCTATCGAACCATAGAGTAGACCTAGGCCACGAT
This sequence comes from uncultured bacterium, assembly GCA_905215815.1. Classification (GTDB taxonomy): domain Bacteria; phylum Actinomycetota; class Coriobacteriia; order Coriobacteriales; family Coriobacteriaceae; genus Collinsella. Next base: position 6,721 of record CAJMRN010000017.1, read on the forward strand.
GATTGCCCTTAAGGGCCACAACCATCTGACGGGTACGCTGCGCATCGAGCATATCATGCAAACGGGCCGAACGCTCTATTGAAGACACCCCATGGGGGCTCAGACATAAATTTTCGATGCAGGCAACCAGGCCGGTATAGTAATACCGCTGGCAGACCAGTTTCAACTGATCGCTACCGCCCCCGACGGCAAGCGAGTCAGCAAGCCTGTCGAGCGCCCCGATATCATCAGAAAGCCTGGCAAACATCGTGGGGTCAAACGTCTCCGTAATCGATGACGCCACTGCATGAAAACGGGCACGACCACATCCCGAAACGCTCTTTGCCTGCGAAAGCGCGAATGTCAAAAAAGACACCGTGCGAAATGCATCGCCATGCGCAAGGCATGCCTCAAAGAGGGCGCGATCATACAGCACGCCGGAGGACTGTCGGATTAAACCATGGGAGATCAACTGGGTCAGGCAAGCTGCCTGGTCCCCATCGCCAGAAACGGATGCCGCGTCCAAAACTCGGGAATGACGCTCGCGGTGGGCATCGTAGCGATCGAGCGAAACAGAAGGGAACACGATGTCAGCCGAAGCGTCGCACGAACTGTCGACCATCTGCGAAAGGGACTGCGGCGCAAACCACTCATTGGCATTCATCGCAATGATCTGGGAGCCGCGCGAAGCCGCAAAGCCGGCGCGCAAACAGGCACCAGGCGCTGGGTCCTCAGCATCAATCAAATCAATATGAATGTCTCTGCCGGCGGCAACTTCGAGCGAATGGCGCACACCGGCTACCACGCCGCGGCAAACGACGACAATTTGCAAATCGTAGAGGTCTTGGTTCTGGACACTCTCGAGAGCGCGCATCGCATAACTGGGCGAACCCTCAACAATCAGGATCACCGAAAGTCGCGGATGCGAACCACGTCGAACCAAGTTTTCCGTCCTCTCGACAGCTAGTAACAAACTGTCGTTCATGGTACACCCCGTCAATTAATGCGGGCGGTCACCCGTCGCGATGCACGTCAAGAACAGATGTTGCACACGCCCCGCCCACAGGCGCCGCACACATAGATCGCCGTCAGGCAGTCTCTTCCCTAATCGAGGACCACAAGCTCGGCGGGGTCGTAGTCCACGCCCATAAAAGTAAGACCGCATGCGGGTGCCGTAGGACCAGCTGCGGTGCGATCGCAGGCGTCAATTACCTCGCGCATCCACTCGGGATCGCGGCGATGCATGCCGATCTCGACAAGGGTGCCCACAATGGTTCTCACCATCGAATGCAAAAACGCATTGCCCTCGATGGTAAACGTGAGGATGTCCTCGCCAAAGGCGATCTCATGGCCAAACTCGGCCCGTATCACGCAGCGGTGCGTAGGTTTGCCCACGGCAGAGGCGACCTTGCAAAAGCTCTTAAAGTCCTGCTCGCCCAAAAGCGCAGGGCAGGCGGCCGCCATCGCATCGACGTCGAGGGGATAGCGATGCCACCACACGGCACCACGTGACAGCACGGGCCGCGCATCACGATCGGCAATACGATAGGTGTACGTGCGAGAACGCGCGTCAAAGCGCGCAGAAAAGCCCTTACGAGCCTTGTAGACCTCGTTTATGGCGATATCTTTGGGAAGGAGGGCATCCATAGCCCTCAGCCACCTACGGCGCGTACACGCGAGCTCAGCGTCCGTTACAGGCACGCTGATGTATTGGGCCACCGCATGCACGCCGGCATCGGTACGCCCCGCGCACGTAAGATCGATTGGGCGGCGCAGCAACGTCTCAATGGCACGGCGCAGCTCGCCCGCAACCGTCGTCTGGCCCGGCTGTTCGGCAAATCCGCTATAGGAGGAGCCATCGTAGGCCACGCGAAATACAAGGGTGGCGTCGAGCTCGGGGGTCGAATTGAAATCAGACGGCGCAGTCATGGGCGCTCCCAACAAACTAGCAACGATATTGCGACAAAAAAAGAGGGGTACGCGAACGTACCCCTCGAATATAGCCTATGCAGACAGAATGTCTACTCAGCGGTCTCCTCAGCAGCGGTCTCCTCGACAGCCTCAACCTTCTTGGGAGCAGCGGCCTTCTTGGGGGCCGGAGCAGCCTTCTTGGCCTTAGGCGTGCAAGGCTCGGTGACGAGCTCCATGATAACGATGGGAGCGTTGTCGCCCTTGCGGTTACCGAGCTTCATGATGCGGGTGTAACCGCCGTTGCGGTCCTGCCACATGCCCTGAGCAGCCTTGTCAAAGATCTCGGCAACGAGCTGCTTATCGCCGAGCTTGGCGATAGCCAAACGACGAGAGTGCAGGTCGCCCTTCTTGGCCCAGGTGATGATCGGATCGACGACCGAACGCAGCGCCTTAGCGCGGGTCTCGGTGGTCTTGATGCGGTCGTTCTCGAAGAGGGCCTTAGCAAGGCTCTTCTTCATGGCCTTGGTGTGGCTCGCATCGGTGCCGAGCTTCAGGCCCTTCTTAACGTTGTGACGCATGGTCTAGTTTCTCCTCAAATATGCGAAGCATTAAGCCTTCAGGCTCAGGCCCATGGACTCAAGCTTGTCCTTCACTTCCTCGATCGACTTAACACCGAAGTTACGGATGTTGAGCAGATCGTTCTCCGAGAACTCAACGAGCTGACGGACCGAGTGAATGCTGGCGCGCTTAAGGCAGTTGTAGGAACGGACGGAAAGGTCCAGGTCCTCGATCTGCTTGTCCAGCTCGGCGTTGTCGTTGGTGACCTCGGGAGCGAAGATCGAAGCCTCCTCCTCGACCTCGGGGGTCTCGGCAAGGTTCATAAAGGCGGCCATATGCTGGTTAATGATATTGGCAGCCTGGACCACGGCGTCGCGCGGAGCGATGGAACCGTTGGTCTCGATCTCGAGGACAAGGCGGTCGTAGTCGGTATGCTGGCCGACACGACAAGCCTCAACGAGCTTGGCGCAACGGGACACCGGCGAGTACAGCGAGTCGACGTGGATCACACCGATGGGATCGTTGTCACGCTTGTTAGCCTCGCCAGAGACATAGCCGCGGCCATAGCCGATGCGCATGCTCATGGTGAGATGGCCACCCTCGGTGAGCGTAGCAATGTGCTGCTCGGGGTTGACCAGCTCAAACTCGGACGGAATAAAGAAGTCCGCACCGGTGACCTCGCAGGGGCCGTCAACCGAGATGGTGGCGGTCGCCTCGTCGGTCGTGCCGAGAGCCCTGAAGACAAGACCCTTGACATTCAGGACGATGTCGGTGACATCCTCGACCATGTTAGGGATGGTCATGAACTCGTGCTGCGCACCATCGATCTGAATGGCCTCGACGGCGGCACCCTCGAGCGAGGACAGAAGAACACGACGAAGCGAGTTACCCAGCGTATCGCCGTAGCCACGCTCGAGCGGCTCGACGGAGACACGAGCAGAGGTCTCGTTGATCTCTTCGACCTGAACCTGAGGCCTAATGAATTCTGACATGTATTACCTCCAGCCTCAGCAGCCCGGATGGACTACTTAGAGTAGAGCTCGACGATGAGCTGCTCGTTGATATCACCGCTGATCTGCTCACGCGTCGGCAGAGCGAGCACGTTACCAGACAGCTTCTCGATATCGACCTCGAGCCAGCCAGGGACCTCAAAGCGCTCGGAGGAAATCAGGGCCTCCTTGATGGGGAGGAGGTCACGGAACTTCTCGCCGACAGCGACGACGTCGCCGGCCTTGACGCGGTAGGACGGGATGTCCACGCGCTTGCCGTTCACGGTGAAGTGACCGTGACGGACGGACTGACGAGCCTCTTTGCGGGTGCGAGCGAAGCCAAGACGGAAGACGACGTTGTCGAGGCGAGACTCAAGAATGATCATGAGGTTCTCACCGGTGACGCCGTTCATCTTACGGGCCTTGTTGAAGTAGCCGTGGAACTGCTTCTCCAGAACGCCATAGATAAACTTGACCTTCTGCTTCTCACGCAGCTGCATGCCGTACTCAGATTCCTTGCGACGGCGCTTGGGCTGACGGATAGATTCCTTCTTGCTGCTGTAACCGAGCTCAGCGGGATCGATCCCGAGCTGACGGCAGCGCTTAAGAACAGGAGTCCTGTCGATTGCCATATTGATACGATCCTTTCAGTTACACGCGGCGACGCTTCTTGGGGCGGCAGCCGTTGTGCGGAATGGGGGTCTTGTCCTGGATGCTCGAGACCTCGAGGCCAGCAGCCTGGAGGGAGCGGATGGCGGTCTCACGACCGGAGCCGGGGCCCTTGACGAAGACGGAAACCTTCTTCATACCGTGCTCCATGGCCTGCTTGGCAGCAGCCTCGGCAGCCATCTGGGCAGCAAACGGCGTGGACTTACGGGAGCCCTTGAAGCCCACCTGGCCAGCCGACTTCCAGGAAATGACGTTGCCCTGGGGATCGGTGATCGAAACGATCGTGTTGTTGAACGTAGAACGAATGTGAGCCTGGCCCACGGAAATGTTCTTACGGTCCGCGCGCTTCAGACGGGCAGCGCGAACGTTCTTCTTAGCAGTAGCCATCTATCTAGCGCTCCTTATTTCTTCTTCTTAGCACCGATCTGACGCTTCGGGCCCTTGCGGGTACGAGCGTTAGTGTGGGTGCGCTGGCCGCGGACCGGGAGGCCCTTGCGGTGACGAAGGCCGCGGTTGCAGCCGATGTCCATAAGGCGCTTGACGTTCTGGTTGCGCTCACGGCGGAGGTCGCCCTCAACCATGATCTGATTCTTATCGATATAATCGCGGATGGCGTTAACCTCATCCTCGGTGAGGTCCTTAACGCGCGTGTCCACGTTAACGTTGCACTCGACGCAAATCTTCGTCGCAGTGGTGCGGCCGATGCCGTAAATGTAGGTCAGACCGATCTCAACGCGCTTCTCACGCGGGAGGTCGACACCATTAATACGGGCCAACGTAGTCTCCTCTCTTAACCCTGACGCTGCTTATGACGGGGGTTCTCGCAAATGACGAGGACCTTGCCGTGGCGCCTAATGATTTTGCACTTATCGCACATCTTCTTGACCGAAGGACGTACCTTCATCGTTCTTCCTTTCGGTAGCGCTCAAACTACTTCCCTACTATCTACTCGCCCAGCCGCAGGCGTTTAAAACTATGACTGGTCTTCACACGCAAACCGACCGTAGGTTGAGCTAAGCCTGCAGTCGGAAAAGAGCGTGTATGCGTGTCGCTATTTATAGCGATAGGTGATGCGACCGCGGGTCAGGTCGTACGGGGAAAGCTCCACGACAACCCTGTCACCGGGGAGAATGCGGATGTAATTCATTCGAATCTTGCCAGAAATGTTGCACAGAACCGAATGACCGTTCTCGAGCTCGACCTTAAACATGGCGTTGGGCAGCGGTTCCTTTACCGTACCCTCGAGCTCAATTGCGTCTTCCTTCTTCACAAGCAATCATCTTTCTCTAGAAAACGACAGCGATTGAGTATTCTACAATACGCATGCACGTATCGTAATATCTTCGTAATGGCTCCACAACTAAGTGAAACTTGTTACATTTGAAATGTAAAACAAAGCCGTTTTCTGATGCCCAAGATCGCCTTGAAATGAGAAGGCATAGACCTTGGGGTCATGCCTTCGAAATTGAAAGGCGAGGTTGGGCATCAGGGGGCGGCGACTTTTACATTTCACCGCCTTGCAAGGAGCACCAAGCGCCTTGCGCGTCGGTAGTGAGAATCACCGGGCCGTCATTGGTAATGGCGACGGTGTTCTCGTAGTGCGCGGCGGGCAGGTGGTCGTTGGTCGTAACGATCCAACCATCGGAGCCTGTGCTCACATGATTGGAACCCATCGTTACCATCGGCTCGATAGCGATGACCATACCAGCCTGAAGGCGAACGCCTCTCCCCTTCTTTCCATAATTTGGAACGTTGGGGTCCTCGTGCATCACACGACCGATACCATGCCCCACGTAATCGCGAAGCACACCGTAACCGTGAGACTCGGCGAGGGACTGAACAGCATACCCGACGTCCCCGATATGGTTACCGGGAACAGCCTGCTCGATGGCAGCCTTAAGGCAATCGCGCGTAACCTCGCACAGGGCCTTGGCCTCGGGCGTGGGGGTGCCGACGAAAAACGTCCAAGCGTTATCGCCGACCCAACCGTCGAGAACGGCTCCCGTATCGATGGAGATGATATCGCCATCGCGCAGGATCATATCGGGGTTGGGAATACCGTGGACCACGGCATCGTTGATTGATGCGCAAATGGTTCCGGGAAACCCGCCGTAACCCTTAAAGGCCGGGGTGCCGCCATGCATGCGGATAATCTGCTCCGCGAGCTGATCGAGCTCGAAGGTCGACACGCCGGGGCGAACCATGGCTCCAACGTGGCGGAGCGCCATCTTAGATAGCGCTCCTGCCTTCTTCATCTGCTCAATTTGCGTTGCAGACTTAATCTTGATCATAGACCGAGAGCCTCTTTGACATCCCCGTACACGGTCTCGCGAGCCTGGTCACCGTTGACCGACTTGAGCAGACCCTGGCCACGATAGTAGTCGACGAGCGGGCTCGTGGACTTCTCGTAGACGTCGAGACGGTTCTTGATGGTCTCGGGCTTGTCGTCGTCGCGCTGATACATCTCGCCGGCGCACTTGGGGCAGGTAGCATCGGCAGCAGTGCCGGTGTAACCGCAGGCGCGGCAGGTGCGACGCGAAGACAGACGATTGATGATGACCTCGGGGGCCACGTCGACCAGAAGGGCGCAGTCGATCTCGCGACCCATAGCGGAGAGCTCGGAATCGAGCGTCACAGCCTGGGCGGTGTTGCGCGGGAAGCCATCGAGGATGAAGCCCTGCTGGGCGTCATCGGCGGCAAGGCGCTCCTTGACAAGGTCGATCACGAGCTGGTCGGGAACGAGCTCGCCAGCGTCCATGTACTTCTTAGCCTGAATACCAAGCTCGGTGCCACCCTTGACGGCAGCACGCAGCAGGTCGCCCGTGGAAATGTGAGCGACGCCAAACTCGGCGACGAGCTCCTGTGCGACGGTGCCCTTACCGGCACCCGGAGCTCCGAGCAATACGAGGTTCATGAGCAATCCTCCTCTAGCCTATTTAAAGAATCCATCGTAATCATACATCTTGATCTGGCCTTCGAGCTTATCGACCGTGTCGAGCACGACGCCGACCATGATGAGGATGGACGTGCCGCCAAATGCCTGGATCAGATGGTTACCCGTGAAGGAGAAGATGATCGAAGGCACGATGGCGATGAGCGCCAAAAAGACAGCGCTGGGAAGCGTGATCTTGTTGAGCGCGTTCTTGATGTAGGCCGCGGTAGCCCTACCCGGACGGACGCCCGGAATAAAGCCGCCCTGCTTCTTAAGGTTGTCGGCCGTGTCATCGGGGTTGAACACCATGGAGGTGTAGAAGTACGCGAAGAACACGATGAGGACAACGTTAAGCACCCAGTTGAGCCAACCGGTCGAAAGCGCAGAGGCAACTGCCTGGATCCAGCCGATGCCGGGGAAGAACACGGCAATCTGGGCCGGGAAGTACAGCAGCGCCGAAGCGAAGATGATCGGCACGACACCCGCGGTGTTGACCTTGATGGGCAGGTAGGTGGTCTGGCCACCCATCATGCGACGGCCCACGACGCGCTTAGCGTAGGAGACCGGAATGCGGCGCTGACCGCGCTCAAGGAAAACAATCAGCGGGATGACCAGCAGGATGATGGCGCAGATGATCACCATGGTGATGATGCCACCGGCATTGCCCTCGGTGCTGGAGAAGATCGCCTGCGGCAGGCCGGCCATGATGTTCGCGAAGATGATCAACGACATGCCATTGCCGATACCGCGCTGGGTGATGAGCTCACCAATCCACATGATCAGCATGGCGCCCGCGGTGAGCGTGCCGACGATCATGAGGTCGAAGATGATCTCGGGAGCGCCGGCGCCAGTAAAGCTGATGCCGAAGCTCTTAAAGAGGAAGAGGTAACCCACGGAGTTGAGGATTGCCAGAGCCAGGGTGAGGTAACGCGAATACTGCGTAATCTTGGTCTGACCGACCTCGCCCTCGCGGGCAAGCTCATGCAGGGAAGGCACAACGGCCTGGAGCATCTGGAGGATGATCGAGCTGGTGATGTAAGGCATGATGCCCAGGGAGAACACCGAAACATAGCTCAACGCGCCACCAGAGAAAAGATTCAGGAGGGCCATAGCACCTGCGGCGACCGAATTGTTATCGGTCGAGAAAAGGCCCAGCATCCCCTGGAAGGGAATGCCGGGCACAGGAACGTGCGCACCAATGCGGTACACGACGAGCATAGCTATGGTAAAAAGAATCTTTTCGCGCAATTCTTTGATGCGGAAAGCATTCTTAAGACCATTTAGCACGGCAGCTCGACCTTTCCGCCGGCGGCCTCGATCTTGGCCTGCGCAGAAGCGCTGACCTTGTCGACCTTGACCGTGAACTTCTTGGTGAGCTCACCATTGCCGAGCACCTTGACGGGCTCGAACTCGCTCTTGGTGATGCGAGCGGCCTTAAGAGCGGCACCGTCGATCACAGCGCCGTCCTCGAACTTGCGCTCGAGACGCTCAACGTTAACGGCGGTGTACTCGATACGACGGGGGTTGCGGAAGCCCGGAAGCTTGGGCAGGCGCATAGCCAGCGGAGTCTGGCCACCCTCGAAGCCGGCACCCTTGGTGCCGCCAGAGCGGGAACCCTGGCCCTTCTGACCGCGGCCAGAAGTGGTGCCGTGACCCGAAGAATTGCCACGGCCGACGCGCTTGCGGTTCTTGGTGGAACCGGGCGCGGGAGTAAGATCGTGAAGCTGCATTTGCTACTCCTCTACAATCTCGACAAGGTGCTTGACCTTGAAGATCATGCCGCGGACGGACTCGTTGTCAGCAATCTCGCGAACCTCGCGGATCCTGTGGAGACCGAGGGCACGGACAGTACGGACCTGGTCCTGCTTGCAACCATTGGTGCTGCGGACCTGCTTGATCTTGATGGTGTCAGCCATGCTTAGTTCTCCTTACCGACGAACATCTCGGAGACCGTCAGGCCACGGCGAGCCGCGACGTCCTCAGGGCTGGAGAGCTCCTTGAGGCCCTCGACGGCAGCCTTGATGATGTTGAGGCCGTTGTCGGTACCGAGGGACTTGGACAGGACGTTCTTGATGCCAGCAAGCTCGAAGAGGGGACGCACAGCGCCGCCGGCGATAACGCCGGTACCCTCGACAGCGGGCTTGATGATGATGCGGCCGGCACCAAAGTGGCCGAGAACCTCGTGCGGGATGGTGCCCTGCTCGGTCACCGGCACGTGGAACATGTTCTTCTTGGCATCGAGAGACGCCTTGGAGATGGCCATGGGCACCTCAGCGGACTTGCCCATGCCAACGCCGACGTTGCCCTTGCCGTCGCCAACGACGACGAGAGCGACGAGGCTCATGCGACGACCACCCTTGACGGTCTTCGACACGCGGTTGATGTAAACGACGCGCTCCTCGAACTCGGAGGCCTCGCGCTGCTGCTTCTGATTACGAGCCATGTGCTACATACCTCCTAGAACTCGAGACCGGCGGCACGAGCACCGTCGGCGAGGGCCTTGACGCGGCCATGGTAGATACGGCCACCACGATCGAAAGCGACCTTGGTGATGCCGGCCTCGATGGCACGCTTGCCAACGAGCTGACCGACCTTCTCCGCAGCCTCCTTGTTCGAGGTGTGGGTGCCCTTGAACTCGGCCTCGAGGGTCGAGGCAGAGACGAGCGTCAGGCTGGAGCCCTTGCTGTCGTCGATGATCTGGGCATAGATGTTGGCGTTAGTACGGGTCACGCGAAGACGCGGACGCTCGGCGGTACCCGAGACCTTGCCGCGAACACGACGCTGACGACGCTTGAGGCCTTCCAGCTTCGCCTTATGCTTGTTCATACGTAAACTCCTAAAAAGGTTGATCTTGCCAGCACCTAACGGGGTGCTGGTCTTATGCGAGTGAGTCGGTTACGACTACTTGGCGGCCTTACCCAGCTTGCGGCGGATGTGCTCGCCAACATAGTGGATACCCTTGCCCTTGTAAGGCTCGGGAGGACGATGGCCGCGGATCTCAGCGGCGATCTGACCGACCTGCTGCTTGTTGATACCCTTGACGTTCACGTGGGTGTTGTCGGGAACCTCGAAGGTGATGCCCTCGGGAGCCTCGACGATCACGGGGTGCGAGAAGCCCAGGGAGAACTCGAGGTTCTTGCCCTTCTGCTGCACGCGGTAACCGACGCCGGCGAGCTCGAGCTTCTTCTCGAAGCCCTCGGAAACGCCAACAACCATGTTGTGGATGAGAGCGCGGGTGAGGCCGTGGCGGGCACGGGTCTCACGCTCGTCGTCGGGACGGGAAACGGTGAGGACGTTGTCCTCGACGTTGATAGCGAGCTTCTCAAAGACATCCAGCTCGAGCTGGCCCTTGGGGCCCTTGACGACAACGTTGTTGCCGTTGACTGCCACTTCGACTCCGGCGGGAATCTGGACAGGCTTATTACCGATACGAGACACGGTGATCTCCTTTCCTTCTACCTACCGAGCGAATTACCAGACGTAAGCGATGATCTCGCCGCCGACGTTGTGCTTGCGAGCATCGCGGTCGGTCATGACGCCATGGCTGGTGGAAATAATGGCGGTACCAAGGCCACCGCGGACGCGGGGCATGTCGGCAACGCCGGTGTACTTACGCAGGCCCGGCTTGGAAATGCGGCGGATGCCGTTGATGACCTTAGCCTTCTTGGGACCATACTTAAGCGTGATGTGCAGAGTCTTCTGGGGAACGGTGTCCTCGACATCGTAGCCCTCGATGTAGCCCTCCTCGTGCAGAACACGAGCGATCTCGACGAGCTTCTTGCTGCTCGGCATGGAGACCGTGGCCTTGTTCACAGAGTTAGCGTTACGGATGCGCGTAAGCATATCTGCGATCGGGTCTGTAAGGTTCATACAGATTCTCCTTCGTTCTTGATGAACACGTGCTCTTGGTTCTTCGCCGCCCTTAACGGCAAAGCCTAACTAGCGCGTTTTCCCTGTTCCAAACGGATGCTTGAAACGCTGGTAGTGACTTACCAGCTGGCCTTCTTAACGCCGGGAAGCTCGCCCTTGAGTGCAAGCTCACGGAAGCAGACACGGCACAGGCCGAACTTGCGGTACACAGAGTGCGGACGGCCGCAGCGCTGGCAGCGCGTGTACTCACGAGTAGAGAACTTCTGCTTGCGATTGCACTTGACGATCATCGATGTCTTAGCCACTTATATCCTCCTCACATAGAGTATTGTTCGCCCCAAGCGCCGCCCCCTTGTGGGAACGGCGCTTATAGGGCAGGTGAACCTATTTCTTGAACGGGAAACCGAAGGCGTCCAGAAGGGCCTTGGCCTCCTCATCGGTGTTGGCGGTGGTCACGAAAGTGATGTCCATACCACGCTGGTGATCGACGGAGTCGAAGTCGATCTCGGGGAAGATGAGCTGCTCGGTGACGCCCATGGAGAAGTTACCACGGCCGTCGAAGCTCTTGGCGGAGATGCCGCGGAAGTCGCGGATACGGGGGATCGCGACGGAGGTCAGACGATCGAAGAACTCCCACATACGGTCGCCACGCAGGGTAACCTTGCAGCCGATCGGCATACCAGCGCGCAGGCGGAAGGTAGCGATGGACTTGCGGGCACGGGTGATCATCGGCTGCTGACCGGTGATGGCGCGCAGGTCGCGCACGGCACCGTCGATGGCCTTGGAATCGGTAGCGGCCTCGCCGACACCCATGTTCACGACGATCTTCTCAAACTTGGGGATCATCATGACGTTCTCGTACTGGAACTTTTCCTGAAGCTGCTGCTTGACCTCGTTGTTGTACTTGGTCTTCAGACGCGGCACATACTTCTCTTCTGCCATTGTTCACTCCTTCTTGGGGTTTTAAGCACGGGGCGTGGCCACAGTGGGTTGTCCTCGTGCCTCCTGGCTGCATCCGCGCCGCTCATGGCATTTCGCGGTTTGGACTCGACGCAGCAGGAGCCGACAAAACAATCGGTACTATACGCGCATCGGGAGCGTATTTCCAGAAAAACCTCGTCTGCCTGCACAACTCCACAACTCCCCCGCACAAATGGATCCCGAAAAGCAGTTGCGGTGAAATAGGGACTGTTTGGCGGCCTAACAGGCTTAAACAATCCGTATTTCACCGCAACTTAATTGGTGGGGATGCGATTAGCGTTTGCGGGGGACGAGTTTGGTGCGACGCAGGTGGATCATCTCGGCGGCGATGGAGATGGCGATCTCTTCGGGATCCTCCGCCTGAATGGCAACGCCGATCGGCAGGTGCAGCTCGTCGATCTGGTCCTGCGTAAAGCCCTCCTGCTCCAGGCGGGCGCGCACAAAGGCAGTCTTGCGACGCGATCCCAGGCAGCCTAGGTAGGCAGGCTTGGCGCGCATGGCCTGAATCACCACGTCGATATCGGACTTGTGACCCGCCGTGGCGACGACCACCAGGTCGCGCGGGCCGATGGGGCACTGCTTGATTAGGTTCTTGTAGTCGACCAGACGACGGTCGTAGACACCGGGCACCCATTCGGGGGTCAGCGTGCCGGGGCGGTCGTCGCAAGCCACGACGGCAAAGCCCGCCGCCGTGAGCACCCGCGCCGTCGCAGCGCCCACGTGACCGCAGCCAAAGATATAGGTCAGGCCCTCGGGGCAGAGTGTCTCGATGTGCGCCGCGGGAATCTCGGAGGCCGCGTTGGTGTAGGTGACCTTACTCCCCTCCTCCACCAGCGAAAGCCCGGGGCAGCCCGCAATGGTGCGGCGCGATTCCTCGCCATGGTACTCGGCCACATCGCCCTCGAGGGCCTGGATGACAAACGGTTCAAAGTCGATGACGAAGTCGCCGATGCGCCGATAGGCCAAGACGTCGGCGATTTCCTGGAACAACGACGCCTGAGTCGCATCCAGATGCAGGTAGCACAGGCAGATGGCTCCGCCGCAGATCATGCCGGTATCGGAGTTCTCGCCGCCCATGGTGTAGCGGACCAGACGCGACTGCCCCGCGCTCAGGAGCTCGCGCGCCTCATCCAGCGCAAAGAGCTCGATTTTGCCGCCGCCGATGGTGCCCGCCTGGCTACCGTCGGCAAAGAAGGCCATCCAGGCGCCCACGCCGCGCGGCGATGACCCTGCCGTACCGGCAACTACCACCAGCTCGCACGTCTTACCAGCCTTCAGAGCGCCAAGCGCAGCATTCACCACATCGAGCTTTTCCATTGCAATTTCCTATCCCTGGAATACACCGGTGAGCATGGCGAGCGCCTCGAGTACGCCGCCGCCGACCGACGTCGCCTTGTCCGAAATATAGTTGATATAGCTGGCATCGCCACGCGGGTCGACGTCGGCGCACTTAAAGCCATCGGTCACCTGAACGCCGTCGGCCAAAAGGCCGCGCAAGCAGCCGTCAATCTGCGTGACCATGGGAGTATCACCCGCATACCCGATCACATCGCCGGCACTCACGATGTCGCCGATCGCGCGGTCGGACCTAAACACGCCGGCGGCGGGGCTGTGGATAACACGCTCCTTGCCGTATCCGCCGATCATGCCCGGCACGCCCGTGTTGGGCTGGGGCGAGCCCTGGGTAATGACGCGGCCCAAAAAATGCCCGCGCATGGTCTCGACCACGGCGTCGCAATCGACCGGCGCGGTAAAGCCCGGCCCCACGGCGATGACGACAGGCGCCATATCGCGCGTGGTGCCCAAGTTGCGCTTGGCCAGAATCGCGTCGACCACGGCAGCGGGTTTCAGTTCATCGAGCATCTTGGCCTGGGGGTCTACCACGACGGCGACGTCTCCGGCCTCGGTAATTGCAAGCGCCTCTGCCGGCGTCTGCGCCAAGCGAGCGCGAATGCCCTCGACCTGGACCTCGCCCAGGCGAATGGCCTCGCAAAAACTGATTGTGCGACGGATGCACGTGGGGACCGCGATATCTGCCATGACAACCGACACGCCGGCGCGCACCAAGCGAGCGGCGACGCCCGTGGCGATATCGCCGGCGCCGCGAACATAAACGAGCATTCCCGGGGCACCTCCCTGTGCTACGGTTTGAGCAGAGCAAAAGCGGTTCGACCGCTACTCTGATGATTATTTATTATCACAGTATTATACGGCGGTGAACAGATGGAAACGGTTAACGGCAGCCTTGCCTCCACGCTCAAGATTGAGCCGGGCATTACCGCGATCATCGGCAGCGGTGGCAAGTCGACCCTGCTAAAGACGCTCGGCCTTGAGCTTATGCGCGCTGGCGGCCGCGTGCTCCTCTGCACCACCACGCACATGTTTCCCGTCGCCGGCGTGCCATGGGACGGGTCGAGCCGTCGTCTGGACGCCGCGCCCTGGAAGCCAGGTGCCTTGCACGCCCCAGGCTGCACCTGCGAGGCCTGCTCGGGGCTTGTGCGGGGAAGCATCTGCCAAGCAGGCGTCTTGGACCCCGAGACAGGTAAGCTCTCCTCCCCTGCCGAGCCGCTCGACGAGCTGGCGCAGCGCTTTGACTATGTGTTGGCCGAGGCAGATGGCAGCAAGCGACTCCCACTCAAGGCCCACGCCGCCTGGGAGCCGGTTATTCCTGCCGGCACTGCCAACGTCATCTGGATCGTCGGCGCCTCAGGCTTGGGCAAGCCCATCAACGAAGCCGTCCACCGCCCCGAGCTCTTTTGCGAGCGTTGCGGCTGCGAGCTCACCGATATCGCCACGCCCGAGCGCGTCGCCATGGTGCTCAATGCCGAACTGCGGATGCTGAACCTCAACAATGCCCGCATCATGCTCAACCAAGTCGACACGCTCAGCGACCCCACGATGGCAGATCGCTTCGAGGCAGCCCTCGGCCGCCCCATCGTCGCCACCAGCCTCAAATAGCCGGCGCTGCCCCAGCAGACCTATAAGTTGCGGTGGAATAGTTCCTGAAACGGCCTATTTGGCGGCTAAACAGGAACTATTTCACCGCAACTGCGAAGGGAATCCGGCGCCCTTCTTGTTAGCGGGGGACGTAGCGGCCGGGTTGGGCTCCGGTGGGCTCGCCATCGCACGCGGCCAGCACGCCGTTGACGAAGACGGCCTTGGCGCGGCCATGTGCCTCAAAGCCCTCGAGCGGCGTGTAGTCCACAGCCTGATGCTGCGTCGCAGCGCTAATGGTCCAGCGCGCCTTGGGATCCCACACGCACACATCGGCATCGGAGCCCTCGGCAAGACATCCCTTGCGCGGATACATGCCAAAGACGCGCGCCGGGTTCTCGCTCATCAAGCGGCACAGATCCTCGGGGCCCAGCTGTCCCTCAAAGCTCGTAGCGATCGCGACGGGGCGATGCTCCACACCGGGCCCGCCGTTGGGAATCGCGCGGAAGTCGTCGCGTCCGCGGTCCTTTTGCCCGTGTAGGTTAAAGCTGCAGTGGTCGGTCGCAATCGTATCGATCTCGCCTGCCACAAGTGCCTCGCGCAGTGCCGCACGGTCGCCGGCATGGCGCAGCGGCGGGCTCATCACATACTTGGCACCCGCAAAGCCGTCCTCGCCCTGCTCCAAGTAGCAAGTATCGTCGAGCATCAGATACTGAGGGCAGGTCTCGACATAGATATTCTTCTGCCCGCGCGCCTTGGCGGCACGGATGGCCTCGAGCCCCAGCTTGGTCGAAAGGTGCACCACGTTGACCGGTGCGTCGCCGGCCAGGTGCGCCAGATATAGCAGACGGCTCACTGCCTCGGCCTCGCACACATCCGGACGGCTGAGCGCATGGCCCTCGGGCCCGTGGATACCCTGCTCAAACACGCGCTTCTGCAGCTCATTCACCAGCGTGCCGTTCTCGCAATGCACGCACAGTATGCCGCCAATATACTTGAGCTCCTCGAGCACCTCGAGCGTCTCGGCATCGTCCAGGCGCAAATGATCGTAGGCAAAGTAGGTCTTGAACGACGACACGCCCGCCTCGCGCATGGCCGAGAGATCGACGCGGTTGCGCTCGTTCCACTCGGCGAGTGCCATATGAAAGGCGTAGTTGGCCGTGCAGGTTCCGTCGGCGCGGCGATGCCACTCGGCCAAGGCATCGGGCATGGTCACGCCGCGATCGGCCGTCGCGTAGTCCACGATGGTCGTCGTGCCGCCGCAGGCGGCCGCGCGCGTGCCGGTCTCAAAGCTATCGGCCGTCCAATCCATGCCGGTCCAGCACTGCATGTGCGTGTGGCCGTCGATGAAGCCGGGAAACACCCAGCAGCCCGCGGCATCCTCGACGGTATCGCCCTCAGCCGGCTCAATCGCCGCGGCGATCAGCACGATCTTATCGCCATCCATGGCAAGATCGGCGCGGCGAAGCCCCTGTGGCGTCACGAGCGCGCCATTTTTGATAATGATCATGTTGCTCCTTATTGATTAATACTGTTGGCTACGCGATCAAAATACGAGCAGGCCGCGATATGCTCCGTTATGCGTCGCTGGCCCTTGGCGGTATCGACATCCCACAGCTCATAGGCGCGCGCTTCGACCAGCATCACGTCGGTACGGTCCTTGAGGATCGAACCGCCGCCGTCCTTGCCCTCAAGACACATAAGTGCATCGAACAGTTCCGCCGGAAAGAGCACCGGGCTCGAAGGCTCACCGTTGCACGCAAGACGCACCGGATGCTTGCGGCCACGCTCGTCAAATGCACGAACCATAGCCTCAAAAGAATCCGCGCTCACAAGCGGCTGGTCGCCCGGCAAAAAGAGGCAACCTTTCCAGTTGCGTTCGACTCCCCACGAAAGGCCCGCACGGACGCTTTCGCTGCGCAGCTCGCCATCGTGCAGCACGCACTGGCAATGCTTGTCCTCGCAAATCTGGGCAACCTCGGGCCAACGCGTCGAAACCACGACGTCAAAGCCCCGGGGAACCGAATCGATGGTCCGGGCAATCAGCGGCTCGCCATAGATATCGGCAAGCATCTTGTTAGAGCCAAACCGCTTACCCTCGCCCGAGGCCATAATCACGCAGCCAAGTTTCATGGCGATACCTCCCCTGAAACCATCGTACCCATAACTCGCGCCGCGGGGCACCTACATCGAAAGCGCTTATCCTACACGCCCGCGATGCAAAAAGGGGGCACCCCGCCGGTTGGCAGAGCGCCCCCTTTACATGGTTTACCTCAGCCCAGCTTTAGGCCTGGAACCAGCGGGCGGTGTTGCGCTCGTCGAGGGCCTTGAGGGCAGCGGCGGGATCGGCAACCTTCTGCAGGAACATCATGGCTGCGATGGCGTACGGCTTGTAGCTGGCCTCCTTGTACATGCCCACACGGTGCATGTCGAAGACGTCGGCGTTGACCTCGCCGTGCTCGCAAGAGACACCGGAGATGTCGGCGGGCAGCGGGTGCATAAAGATGGTGTCCTGGCCGTTGGCAGTCTTCTCCATGAGCGCGGTCGTGGAGCACCAGTCCTGATGGGTGGCGTTCTGGGCGAGCAGCTCCTTCTCGAGCGCAGCGATGCCGGCGTCGTCGCCCTCGGCGTACAGGTTGGTACGCTTCTCCATGGCGGCAAACGGAGCCCAGCTCTTGGGGATTACGATGTCGGCGCCCTCGAAGGCCTCGGCCATGGTGTTGGCCTGCTTAAAGGTGGTGCCGGACTCGGCGGCATAGCCCTTGGCGCGCTCAACGACCTCGGGCATGAGGTCGTAGCCCTCGGGGTGAGCCAGGGTGACGTCCATGCCAAAGCGGGGCAGTAGGCTGATCAGCGACTGCGGGCAGGACAGCGGCTTGCCGTAAGAGGGCGAATAGGCCCAGGTGACGGCAACCTTCTTGCCCTTGAGGTTCTCAAGGCCGCCAAACTCGTTGATGAGGTAGAGCATGTCGGCAGAGGACTGCGTGGGGTGGTCGGAATCGGACTGCAGGGAGATGAGCGTGGGACGGTGATCCAGAACGCCGTCCTCGTAAGCCTGCTGGACAGACTCGGAGACCTCGGCCATGTAGGCGTCGCCCTTGCCGATGTACATGTCGTCGCGGATGCCGATGACGTCGGCCATGAAGGAGATCATGGTAGCGGTCTCGCGGACGGTCTCGCCGTGAGCGATCTGGGACTTCTTCTCGTCCAAGTCCTGCAGCTCAAGGCCGAGCAGGTTGGCGGCCTTAGAGAAGGAGAAACGCGTACGGGTGGAGTTGTCGCGGAATAGGGAGACGGCCAGACCCGAGTCGAAGATCTTGGGAGAGACGTTGTTCTCGCGCAGCTGGCGCAGGGCGTCGGCGACGATGTAGAGCGCCTTGAGCTCATCGGTGGTCTTATCCCAGGTGTGCAGGAAGTCGCTGCCGTACATACCCTTAAAATCGAGGCCGTTCAGCTGCTCGACGAGCTCGGTAAACTTGGCGTCCATGGAAATGTCCTTTCTAAAGATGAAACGATCGCAATGAGTAGATGCGCTCCGGCATGCGCGTGTGGCTAGAACATGCAGAGCGCTATGACGAGGACCCGCTACCGTTGAGGAAGCATGGGAGATAACGACCGCGGGCCCCAAGTCGACAGGGGGTGCCGGGGACGCGAGCGGCCCCCGGCTCAACAAAATCGAGGAATGGGACTAATCAATCTTGTTGTTGGTCAGACCGGCGCGGAACACGGTGGCGTCGCCATCGGCCTGGCTCGGATCGTAGAGGTTCAGGGCAGCCACATACATGGCGGCAGCGGTGACCAGGTCGTCCTTGTAGGTGACCTCGTTGGGAGCGTGAGCCTGAGACTCGGCACCCGGGCCAAAGCCCACGCAGGGGATGCCGTAGCGGCCCTGGATGGAGACGCAGTTCGTGGAGAAGGTCCACTTGTCGCACAACGGACGACCGGTGCGCTTGTCCATGCTGGGCTCGCAGCCGATGCGCTCGTCACCAAACATGGCCTTGTGAGCGTCGACGAGGGCCTTGACGTGCGGAGCAGTCTCCTTGTTGATCCACGTGGGGAAGTAAGCCTCGGTCTCGTAGACCTCACCGGTCCAGGACGGACGGTCGTACATGTACATGGAGACCTTCACGTCGTCGCCGTACTTCTTGGCGGCCGGCAGGTTACGGATCTCGTCCAGGCAGGACTCCCAGGTCTCGCCGGCGGTCATGCGACGGTCGATGGAGATGGCGCAGGAGTCAGCGACAGCGCAGCGGCTGGGGCTGGTGTAGAAGATCTGGCTGACGGTGCAGGTGCCGCGGCCCAGGAAGCGGGCGTCCTCGAAGTGCTCGGGGTTGTACTTGGGGTCGAGCATCTTGACGAGACCCTTGATGTCGGTCGACTCGTCGCAGCCGTTGTTGTTGAGGGCGGTGGAGACGCCGAAGCTGTTCACCACGTTGGCCTGCAGCTGATCCAGCAGGACTTCCTTGCTCCAGGTGCCGCCGGTGCCGTCGGCGTTCTCTCCCCATAGGTTTTCCACGATCTCGTGAATGGACACCGGCCGCCCGTCCCGATACACGCACAAGGCCATCAGCTCCTTGGCCTTGCCGGAGCGGAAGTGCACCGGCTCGCCGTCCACCAGCATGTCGAAGGCCCCGAAGGTGTGGAAATGGATGCGCTTGCACTGGCGGCGGCGCAGCAGCTTGGCCCGCTCCATCACATCGGCGATGTCCTCCCGATCAAAGGGCTTGAAGATGATGTAGTCCGCCTTCATCTTCAGCGCCTCCACGGCGAACTTCGGGTGGGCCGTGGCAAAGACGATGATGATGTCGCTGCGCAGCCGCCGCAGGGCCTGGGCCAGATGGATGCCGTCCATCCCCGGCATGTCGATGTCCAGCAGGGCAAAATCCACCACATGGCCGGCGGCGTACTCAATGGCCGCGTTGGGATCGGTGAATTTCCCCACAATTTCAAAATCAGGCATGTCCGCACATTTCAGCTCGAAGAGCTGCAGATCCAGCAGCATGTCGTCCACCAGAATGGTTTTCAATCGCGGTCACCCCTGTCTTATGTTTCTATTGTACCAGATGGAGCGTACGGAAACCGTACGCTTTCAGGTCGATTTTGAAAGATTTTCCATGTTTTTCCCCCGCTTTCCATAAGTCAGGACAGCCTGTGTGCCCATGCCCACTGTGCTGGTGATCCGCAGCTCGCTGCCGGGGAAGCGGGCCATGCGCCGCCGCACATTCTCCAGCCCGATGGAGCCCTTCTCTCGGACAGCTTCCAGGCCGAAGCCCACGCCGTCGTCCGTCACCGTGACCTGCCAGTGGTCCGGCAGCTCTTCCAGCTTCAAAGAGACGGTTCCGCCGCCCACCTTGGGCTTGATGCCGTGGAGGATGGCATTCTCCACAATGGGTTGGATGGTCAGCAGGGGGATGGGAAAGTCCACGTCGGGAATCTCGTAGACCATGTGCAGCCGGTCCCCCAG
>CAJMRN010000018.1 GCA_905215815.1 uncultured bacterium
CCATCGTCGTCTACGGCGCCACAGCGTCGCGTTTTGGCATCCCCACCTCGCAAAGCCACAGCCTTATCGCCGGCCTGACCGGTGCCGCCATCGCCCTCGGCGGTGCGAGCAGCGTCAACGTCCACGAGTGGATGAAGGTCATCTACGGTCTGGCGCTCTCCATCGGCCTGGGCTTTGTCATGGGCTGGGTCCTGTGCAAGCTCGTCTCGATTCTTTTCGCCGCCGCCAACAGGCGACGTGCCAATGTCTTCTTTAAATACGCTCAGATCGCGAGCGCTGCGGCCATGAGCTTTATGCACGGCGCGCAGGATGGACAGAAGTTCATCGGCGTGCTCTTTTTAGGCGTGGCCTTTGCCAGCGGCCAGACGAGCGTCGGCGATGCAGGCATCCCCATCTGGATTATGCTGCTGTGCTCGGCCACTATGGGTATCGGCACCAGCGTGGGCGGCGAGCGCATCATCAAGTCCGTCGGCCAGAGCATGGTCAAGCTCGAAAAGTATCAGGGCTTCTCCGCCGACCTCGCAGGCGCCGCAAACCTGCTGCTTGCCACCCTTACCGGCATCCCCGTGTCCTCCACACACATCAAGACCTGCGCCATCATGGGCGTCGGTGCCGTCAAGCGCCTCTCAGCCATCAACTTCGGCGTCGTCAAAGACATGATGTTCACCTGGTTCTTCACCTTCCCCGCCTGCGGACTCATCAGCTTTGTCATGGCCAAGCTGTTCATGATGTTCCTCTAGTCAAACCGAACGTCCATCCGGACTGCATTACCTCGCCCACCCGTCTTCGCCTCGAAAGGACCCACCCATGGCAAAGAAACCCGATTCGTTCTACTTCGACAACTACGTCGCCTGCGCCGACCTTGCCGTCCAGGCCGCCGAGCTGCTCACCAAGATTTTCGAGAACTTCGATCCCGCAAAGATTCACGATATGCTCAACAAGATGCACGCGATCGAGCATGCGGCCGACAAGAAGCACCATGAGCTTGAGGACGCCTTGCTCACCGCCTTTATCACCCCGCTCGAGCGCGAGGATCTGGATCTGATGAGCTGCTCACTCGACACCGTGCTCGACCGCATCGAGGGCGTCGTGCAGCGCGTCTACTTCACCAACATCCAGAGCATCCATCCCGACGCCATCGTCATCGCCCACAAGGTGACTGACGCCTGCCGCGCCATGAAAGACCTGATGGTCGAGCTGCCCAACTACCGCAAGTCCAAGACCCTGCGCGAACTCGTCATCCAGATCAACACCATCGAGTCCGAAGCCGACGAGCTCTATATCAACGCCATGCGCAACCTGCACGTTAACGGCAAGGACCCGCTCGAGGTCATCGCCTGGCGTGACGTATACGCCTTCCTGGAGTACTGCGCTGACTGCTGTGAGAATGTGGCCGATGTTGTGGATTCGATTGTCATGAAGAACAGTTAATTGGGGGTACGTGTCCCGGCGGCGAAGGGCCGGCCACGGTTTGCTTTCTCACTCCGGCTGCTTTGCAGAGTCGTTCGAAAGTAAACCGTGGCCGGCCCTTCGCCTTACGTACCACCATTGGAACTTTGGCTGATAGTTAGAGCGCAATGGGGGGTTGGCCGAGGGGGCCTTTAATACCCAATTGAACACTTTGGTATTCGGTGGGCGTTTGGGTGGATGGGGGTTTGGGTACCCTTTGGTTTACCTTGGATTGATTTGCTGACTTTGGAGGGTTTGGTTATGGGGTATTTGGATCTGGCTCGGGGTCGGTATTCTTGTCGTGAGTTTGAAGATCGGGCTGTAGAGCAAGCTGTTGTGGATGCCATTGTTGAGGCTGGGCGTATTGCTCCTTCTGCTTGTAATAATCATCCAACCCGTGTGATGGTGTTGGATACGCCTGAGCTTCTGGAGAAGGCAGCTGCTTGTCAGCCTCGGTTTGCTCGTGATGGGTCCATCTTTGGAGCTCCGCTCATCTTCCTCGTTTGCAGCGTTACCGACGACGCTTGGGTTCGCCCCTATGACCAGATGAACTCCAGCGCTATCGACACCTCGATTGTTTGCGATCAGATGATGATGGAGGCCGAGGAGCAGGGCCTGGGTACGTGCTGGGTGTGCCATTTTAAGCCCGAGGTGGCCTGTGAGCAGTTCTGCCTGCCCGAGGGCATCTATCCCTATCACATGCTCGTCTGCGGCTATCCTGCCGACCATATCGCCGATCCCGAGCATCGCGAGGCCCGCACCATTCCCCACACCGACTTCCTCCTCAAGTAGATTTTTGGGACATGCCTTAAAATCTACCTTTGACCGCTCACCCATTCGCCGAGTTCTGTGCCCTCAAACGCAGGACTCGGCGTTTTGTTTTGCAGGCTGCATACAGCCACAAAAAAGGACCCGCAAGCTGCGGGCCCTTTCTAGGCGCTACATGATAGCTGGATGTTAGTCCAGGTCGTCGGCGGCGAAGTTGTCGATCGGTGCGAAGGGATCGGCAACGGGGATAACCGGCTCGGCGACGGGCAGCGGCTCGGCAGCGGGAACGGTCACAGCCGGAGAAGCGGCGGAACCGACCGGCGTAGAAGCCATGAGATCGGACGGGAAGGAGTTCTGAGCATCGTCCATGAAGTGCTGGATGAGCTTGAGGTACTCGGCCTTAAACTCCTCGCGGGAAGCCTTAAGACGGTCGATCTCCTCAAGCTCGGCCTGCTTCTCGGTCAGGGCCTGGCGGATGACCTCGCGGGCCTTGGCGTCGGCCTCGTTACGGATACGGTCAGCGTTCTCGTTGGCGTCGTTGACGATGCCCTCGGCGGTCTGCTGGGCAGCAATCAGGGCAGCGGAAATCTGGCGCTCCTGAGCGGAGAAGTCGGGTGCAGGAGCGGCCACAGGGGCGGCGGGAACGGCCTGTGCGGCAGCGTCCTGAGCCTGAGCAAGCTGGGCCTGCGTATCGGCGAGCTGCTGCTCGGTGGCGGTCAGACGACCCTTAAGATCGACAATCTTGGCGAGCATGGCATCGACCTCAGAGGACAGGGTCTCCAGGAAGACGTCGACCTCGGCGGGATCGTAGCCGCGCTTGGCCTCAGAGAAGGTCTGAGCCTGAATGTCAGCAGGGGTAATAGCCATAACAAGTTCTCCTTTATCTTCGCCTTGGCGCCGTGCGCCCGACGTGAGTTACTAAGCCAGTTTTATATGAGTATACCTATAAGAAGTTGCAGAACCAGCTTCTGCACCAACTGCAACGCAATAATCGCAACGACCGGTGAAAAATCGACGCCGCCCATGGGTGGGATAAACCGGCGGAACAAATTGAGCCACGGGCCGCACACGCTATCGAGGACGGCGGCGATATCCTGTAGCAATCCGCCCTGCTTCATAGGGATCCACGTCATAAGGCAGTAAACCACGATGAGAGTGGAGTAAAAGTTGAACAGCGTATTGACCAGCTGGACAATGGTGTAGATGTTGATGAGAATCTCCTCGTCTTGTCTTTACTTAAGGTAGCCGTCGGCACGGAGCTTTTTGAGGTCCGAATCCTTGACCTCGCAACCGGAGGGCAGCACCATAAACACGCGATCGCCCACCTCTTTGACGGTGGCACCCAGGCCGCAGGCAAAGCCGTAGGAGAAGTCCAGGACGCGCTTGGCGACCTCGGTACGAACGCCCACAAAAATCAGCGCGACAGGCTGCTTGGTGCGCACGCGGCGCACGACGGTCTCCACGTCGTCATAGCTCTCGGGGCGCAGGACATAAGCCGGCAGCTGCGGCGTAGCGTTGATGATGTTGCTCGCATACGCCGAGGCATCGCTCGGTGAGGGAGCAGGTGCGGGGGCAGCAGCGCGGGCGCGTGTGCTCTCGGCATAGCTCGACGGCGTGTCGTAGGCACCGGGACGATAACCGCCCGCAACCGTCTCCTGCGAGCGCGATGGCGGGTTGTAGGTCGTAGCATGGCGAGAATCATCGCCGACCAGCTGACCGGAGCGTGTGTACACGGCCACCGACTCGGCCTCGCCGCGGCGCGTCTGACCCAGAAGACCGTTGCTCGGCTCATCCTGGGTGTAGAAGCCCTCGCCCGAGGCACCGCTGTAACCGTTGTTCTGGTAGCCGTCGTCATAGCCGTCATCGTAGCCGTAGTCGTCGTCCTGACCATAACCCTGGTCGTAACCCTGCTGGCCGCCCAGGTGCATCTTATTTTTAATCTCGTCAAGGAAGCCCATGGTTGTGTCCTCTCGCGGTTTAGTGCAGGCGCTCCGATAATCAGTGCGCACTTCAGAGCCTTATTTTACTGCAAACTCCGGGCTAAATACTACCCTGCCCAGGCGAACGAGCGTAGAGCCTTCCTCAAGGGCAGGCTCAAAGTCCTCGCTCATGCCGCAGGAAAGTTCGGGCAGGCTCAGGTCGGAGTGGGTCGCCTCAAGCTCATCCCTTAGCTCGCGAAGTCCGGCAAAGGTGCGGCGCGCCACATCCTTATTCCCCCGGGGTGCCATAGTCATAAGGCCCTGCACACAAATTCCCTCAAGCTCCGCAAGCTCACCTGCGGCGTCTCGAACCTCGTCGGGCGAAAAGCCGCCCTTGGACTCCTCGCCGCTCACATTGACCTCGATCAGCACGCGCTGGGGGCCGAAGAGCTCGCCCGCCTCAATCTTGCGGACCGCACGGCTCGAGATAGCCTGAGCCAAATGCAGCGAGCTTACCGAATGAATCAGCTCGGCCGAGCCCAGAACCGCATTGATCTTGTTGGTCTGCAGGTTGCCGATCATATCGAAGCGCACCTCGGGTAGCTCCGGATGCTCCGCGAGGCCCGCAAGCTTGCGAACGAGCTCCTGCGGGCGGTTCTCGGCAAAATGGCGATACCCCACCTGAATAGCGGCAACGGTCTCATCGACGCCAACAGTCTTGGAGACGGCAATCAGGCGCGCGGCATCGTGGGGACGGCCCGCGCGATCGAGTACCGCATAAAAACGCTCCAGAATCTGCTCGCGGCGAGCGCGCATCAAGTCCAAATAGTTATCCATTGCCAATCGCCTCCGCTGACAGCCAAACAAGTAGTCCCATGCTAACGCAAGAGCGCGGCCCCGCATGTGCAAGGCCGCGCTCACTTAGGTATTTACAATCTTTCGACGAACGGGGCCGCCCTACTCCTCGTCGTCCTCGGCGTCGTCCTCGTCCTCGAGGTGCTCGAGTAGGTAGCGGAGACCCTCGCTCACCTCGTTAGCGGGCACTTTGGCAACATAGTGCGCATCGACGGCAGGCCTCATGATGACGCCCTCGCCCGAAGGCACGCGCATGCTCTCAAGCTCATCCTCGTCCGTACGGGCGATATCGCCGGCAGTCATACGCTGTCCGGTCAAAAGGAAGGTCAGACGGCAGGCGGCATCGATCGAAATCGAGGCGATGCGATCGAGATAGCGCGAGACCATGATGGCGCGGCGCAGGTCGTCATAGTTGCTGTCGTCGTCCATAAAATCGCCCGTGTCCATGCGGTTAAAGGTGCGGAAGAACTTCTCGTACGCCGCATGCACCGGCTCGTCCTCGCCGGCCAGGTTGCAGATGATGGACATGTCGTTGGTGACGAGCGCGGAAAGTGACGAACCCAGCACCTGGTAAACAGCCTCGGCCTCGGCCTCGACCGTAGCGACGAGTTCCTGGGGCAGCGAGATGTCGGCCTTGACCATGTGACGCGTGGCGCGGCAGATCTGGCGAACCTTATCGGTCATGCGCTGCAGGTTAAAGTCGACGTAGATGATTGTCTGCAGCAAGCGGAAGTCGGAGGCGACCGGCGACTGCGTAGCGATCAGGTTGTAGCACACGGCCTCCAAGTTGGCGCAGCGCGCATCGATCGAGAGCGTGCGCTTCTTGGTCTTGGTGGCGAGCTTGCGATCGTCGGTCACATAGGCCTTCACGGCGTCGTGAAGCGCCAGGTCTACAGCCTCGTAGATGCTCAGCATCTCGTGACGGGCTTCGATGAGCTGACGGGAAAACAGTTTGCGCATGGTTCACTCCAATCAGTTGGGTGCGGTCATGCCGCCCGCACAGTGAATACGCACCGGACCAGGTCCGATCGGCTTGGGACTAGTCGCACCGATCAGCCAAAGCGGCCGGTGATATAGTCTTCCGTCCGTGAATCCACCGGGCTGGTGAAGATCGCGTCGGTTTGACCATACTCGATGAGCGTGGCGGGCTCGCCGGCAACTTCCTGCAAGAAAAATGCGGTGTAGTCGCTAATACGAGCGGCCTGCTGCATAGAATGCGTGACGATGATGATCGTCATCTCGGGCGCCAGCTCGGCCATCAGATCCTCGACCTTGGAGACGGACGTGGGGTCGATGGCGGAGCAGGGCTCGTCCATCAGAAGGACATCGGGCTGCACCGCAAGCACACGCGCAATGCACAGACGCTGCTGCTGACCGCCCGAGAGCGCCAAACCGTCCTTGTTGAGCTGATTGGATACCTCTTTCCAGAGGTTGGCGCGCTTGAGCGATTCTTCCACGATGTCATCGAGGTCGCTTTTGCTAGTCACGCCCTGCAGACGAGGGCCAAAAGCGACATTCTCGTAGATGGATTTGGGGAACGGGTTGGGCTGCTGAAAAATCATGCCCACGCGACGGCGAAGGTCGACCGGGTCGACGCCCTCGGCATAGATATCGTTGCCGTCGAGCGTCATGGTGCCCTCGACGCGGGTGCCCTCGATCAGGTCGTTCATACGGTTGATGCAGCGCAAAAACGTCGATTTGCCGCAGCCCGAAGGACCGATAAACGAGGTGATGGCGTTTTTGGCGATGTTGAGGTCGAGCCCCGTCAGCGCATGAAAGTCACCGTACCAAAAGTTGAAATCCTTGGCCGTGATGGCCGCTTGCTCCGGCGTGGGAGCGGACTGATAGACGGACATGGGACTCCTTAACTAGCGGCGTTTGCGCGACAGATAACGCGCAAACAGGTTGAAGGCCAGAATAATCGCCATCAGCAAAAGCGCAGTGCCGTAGGCTGCGTTCATGTTGATGCCGTCATTGGCAAGCAGATACAGGTGAACGGTCATGGGACGACCGGAATCGAGCGGCGAAATAGGCAGGTTGATGGCCTGACCCATGGTGTAGAGCACCACGGCGGTCTCGCCGATGGCGCGGCCGATGGCAAGCACGATGCCGGTGGCGATGCGGCCAAAAGCCGAAGGAAGCACGATCTTGGAGACGACCTGCCACTTGGTGGCACCCAGGCCATATGCACCCCAACGGATATAGCGCGGAACGGCGCGGATTGCCTCCTCGGTGGTACGCATGACAATAGGCAGCATCAGAAGTGCCAGCGCCAGGGCGGCCGAGACCATCGAAAGGCCCAGACCCATAGCCTCGACAAACAAGGCGTAGCCAAAGAGGCCCATAACGATGGAGGGCACCGAGGCCAGGGCATCGGCAGCATAGCGAATGATGTCGACGACCTTGCCCTGTTTGGCGTACTCGGCCAGATAGACCGCAGCCAGGACGGCAACCGGCGTGCAGATGAGCATGGCGAGCGCCGTCACGTAGATGGTCGAGACGATCGTGGGCCAAATGCCGCCCTCGGCGTTGACGCCCTGCGGCCAGCCGAAGATAAAGTCGAGCGAGATATGCGGCAGGCCGTTGATGACCACGTAGGCGATGATGGCGATCAGCACCAGCGTGGTGATATAGGCCGCGGCGCGAAACACGCCGAGCATGATCTTGTTGGACAGATCCTTGTTGATGCAGCCCTTCTTGCCATGGGAAAGGGCACGCTTGATGCGCTCACGCGACGAGGTCGTATCGACCGTCGTGTCAACGGAATCGGACATAGCCTACCCCCTCTTCTTGGAAATCAGGCGGACGATACCCACCAGTGCAGCGGAGATGATAAACAGGACAACGCCCATGCCAAACAGAGCCGAGCGGTGCAGGCCCGAGGAATAACTCATATCGAGCGCGATCTGACTCGTGAGCGTTGAGATAGGGCTCGAGATGCTATCCGGAATGACCGGGGCGTTGCCCACGACCATGAGCACGGCCATGGTCTCACCGATGGCGCGACCCATGCCCAAGACAATCGCATCGACGATACCCAACTTGGCTGCAGGCAGCACGACTTTGTAGATGGTCTGCCACTTGGTGGCACCCATGGCATAGGATGCCTCGCGAATGCCCATGGGAATGGAATTGAGGGCATCGATGGTGAGCGTGGTGATGGTGGGAACGATCATGATGGCGAGCACGAACCACGCCGTCAGCGCGCCAAAGCCAAGACCGCCGGTCAGCTGCGCGATAAACGGACGGATGATGACCATGCCAAAGAAGCCGTAGATGATGGAGGGGATGCCCGCCAGCAGGTCGACGGCGGGGCTGATGAGCCTGCGCACGCGCTTGCTGGCGATCTCGACCAGATACACAGCCGTGCCCACACCCAACGGCACGCCCATGGCAAGGGCACCGACCGTCACCAGGCCAGAGCCCGCCAGCAGCGACATGATGCCGTAGTGACCCTCAGAGGGCGCCCACGTAAAGC
The DNA here is from genome assembly GCA_905215815.1 of uncultured bacterium. Classification (GTDB taxonomy): domain Bacteria; phylum Actinomycetota; class Coriobacteriia; order Coriobacteriales; family Coriobacteriaceae; genus Collinsella. The sequence continues at coordinate 8,470 of CAJMRN010000018.1, forward strand.
TAAAGAAGTCCACCAGACCGATGTCGGTAAAGACCGGCAGCGCCGAGTACGTGGTAAAGACAAAGATCAGGATGACGGTGACGACCGCCAAGAACGCGCAGGCAAAGAAGATCCACTGCAGCGCCTTCTCCTTAAGATAGGTGCTGCGTGACACCAACGCCAACTCACGCTTTTTGGGCACCTGCGCCTCATGCTCAATCTGGGGGGTTTCCTGTGCTTCCACGCTACTCACTCCCCTTTCCGTCGTTGGTGACGGGAATAAAGCCCGCCTCGCGAATCTGCTTGTCCATCTTCTCGGATGTCTCATAGTCAATGTAGTCCTGCGCCTGCTGCGAAGGCGTACCCTTCACAAAGAAGTAAAGGTCACGCGAGATGGGATAGCCGCCACTTGCGACCGTCTTCTCGGATGCCTCGACATGGTTGACTGAAACGGCCTTAACCGAGGTCTTGGCGTTGAGGCTCTCGACAAAACCCAGCGAGATGTAGCCAATAGCGCCACGTGAGCGGGATACGACATCGCGTACCTGGCCCGTACCCGAAAGAACAGCCGAGCGGCGATCGAACGGCGCGCCGTCCATCACGATAGTGCGGAAGGCCTCGCGCGTACCGGACGCCTCGTCGCGGTTGATAACCTGAATCTTCAGGTCCTCTCCGCCGACTTCTTTCCAGTTGGTGATCTTGCCGGCGTAAATATCGCGGAGCTGCTCGGTCGAGAGATTGTCGACCGGGTTGTCGTCGTTCACGATGACTGCAATGCCGTCGTGTGCGATAACGATAGGCGTCAGGCCCAAATCCTGCTCGTCGGCATTGAGGCCACGAGACGAGCTGGCGATGTCGGCGGTGCCGGCGCTAACAGCTTCGATGCCAGCAGATGAGCCAAGGCCGGAGACGAGCACGTCGATGCCGGTCTCTTCCTTAAAGCCCTCGGCCGCAATCTCGGCAATGGGAAGGCAGGTGGTCGAGCCGGCCACGGTAATAGAAGACGTAGAAGATCCCGAGGAGCAGGCGCACAGCGTGAGCGCGAGCACTGCTGCACTCAGGACCGATGCGATCTTTCTCATAGCATCACGCCGATCGCAGCATGGCGCCCACAGGTCCCGCCCTCGTTGCGATAGGAATAAAAGCGGTCGTTTTGACGCACGGTGGAAAGTTTGGTGTCCACAATGCCATTCACATCGACACCGGCATCCACCAGCGCCTCGCGAATGGCGGCGGAAAGATCGAGCATACGGGAAGCGGTAGCATCGATGCACGCGAACTCGGCGGCAAAGCGATCCATAAGTTCTTGGGACACCTCATACTCGTCGCCCAGGATATGGGGCCCAATATAAGCAGAGATGTCCTCCGGCGTGCAGCCAGCCGCCTCGCAGAGTGCTTGGCAGGCCTTGGCGGAAATGCGTGCAATCGTGCCCTTCCAGCCAGAATGCACCACGGCAAAGCCGCCGGGAGCCACCAGCACCACGGGAACACAATCGGCAAAGCAGAGCATCACGGGCACCTTATGCGCCGTGCAGACGAGGGCATCACAGCCCTCGGCAATCTGCTCTCGAATGTTCTCGAGATCTTCGGCGCCGTTCGAGGTCACCGTCACGACATGGTCACCGTGTACTTGATTGGGGACAAGCAAGTTGTGCTCGCACTCGGCGGCACCCATGGCCTCGAGTACGCGGCGACGATTTTCTTGAACGGTAAAGGGGTCATCGCCAACATGCGAGCCCAGATTGAGCGAGGAGTACGCATCTTCGGAAACGCCACCGGTGCGCTCGGTAAAGGCAAAGCGGACATCGTGCGTCGCGCCCTCTACCAACGTAACTCCATCATGGTCGACACGCGAAACGTTGTCCGCACGTGCTGCCATACTAAAGCCTCCTAATAACACAAGTATCGCGGCGAAGCCGCAGCAGTCCGTGTCATACGGCTGCCATACTTCTTTAAAAGGATACCCGCAGCGGTAGGGACCAAACGTAAAGGGAACGTAAGGAGATTGGAGGCTTTCGTTTACAAACGAGAAACAAAAAGGGCGCATCCATACGGACGCGCCCCTGTGCAAAACAATGCGAAGAACGACTTAGAAGCTGCCGCGCTTGAGGAAGTCGGGAAGCTCAAACTGATCGTTGCCAAAGTTGGGCAGCTCGGTACCACCGACGTTGCGAGTCGGGGCAGCCTGAGCGGGGCTGGCAGCCGGAGCAGTGCGCTGCGGCTCAGCAGAAGCAGCAGCCTTGCTCTGGGACTGCTGGGCAGCGAAGAGCTCGTCCTGACGGTTGACGTTGGAGTCGGAGAAGCCCGTAGCGATAACGGTGATGCGCACCTGGTCGCCCAGGGACTCGTCGACAACGGTACCAAAGATGATGTTGGCCTCGGGATCGACGGCGTTGGCGACAACGTCGGCAGCGTCGCTGATTTCTTGGATGCCCAGATCCTTGGAGCCGGCGATGGAGAGCAGGACGCGCGTAGCTCCATCGATAGAACTCTCGAGCAGCGGGCTGGAAATAGCCTGCTGGGCGGCGTCGACGGCACGAGTGTCCCCAGAAGCCGTACCGATACCCATCATGGCGGTACCGGCCTGCTTCATGATGGTCTTAACATCGGCGAAGTCCAAGTTGATGATACCGGGGACGGTGATGAGGTCGGTGATGCCCTGGGTGCCCTGGGAAAGGACGCCATCGGCGATTGCGAAGGCCTCGAGCATGGTGGTCTTCTTCTCGGCGATGTCGAGCAGCTTATCGTTAGGGATAACGATCATGGTGTCGACGCAGTCGGAAAGCGTCTTAATGCCCTCTTCGGCGCTCTTCTTACGCTTGCGGCCCTCAAACGTAAAGGGCTTAGTCACGACGGCGACGGTCAGCGCGCCGACCTCGTTCATCGCGATATCGGCAACGATGGGAGCAGCGCCGGTACCGGTGCCGCCGCCCTCGCCGCAGGTGATGAACACCATGTCGGCGCCAGCGAGCGCCTCGGCGATGTCGTCGCGGGACTCATCGGCGGCCTTACGGCCGACCTCGGGGTTGGCGCCAGCGCCCAGGCCGCGGGTCAGGTCGGTGCCGATGTGCACCTTGATATCGGCATCAGAGATCGCGAGTGCCTGAGCATCGGTGTTGATGGCAACAAACTCGACGCCGCGGATGCCCTCTTCGATCATTCGATTGACCGCGTTGGTACCGCCGCCGCCGACGCCGACCACCTTAATGACGGCAAGGTAGTTGTTGATCTCTGTCTCGTGCATGTCGGTCCTCCGAACAAAGGTTATAGCCATAGCATGGGTTGACCCCTGCGCACATTAACCTTCAAGTTGAAAGTAAATGCAAAGGTAAACCGTATTATGTTTGCACATTATGAACGCATCAGTCAAATAATTGACGGTGAAAACCAAACAAACCAGATAAACGGCGCGGTATGCCCCGTCAACAAAGGCTAGAAGACGCTACGAGGTCGGCGCGTTCCTAAACGTATAGTTGCCAGGAGATCGAACGTTTATATACGTCACGCCCTCCACCTGCGAAAGCAGCTTGGTAACGATACGCTCCTTTTTGGCAATGTCATCCGAATCTCCGAGCGACACCTCGATACCGTTATCGAGGTTCGCCGAGATGGCCTCGACCGAGGGCGTGGAAATATCCTTGACCTGGCCCAAGAACTCGCTCGAGAATCCGCGGACGTAATCCAGACCGGCCTTGACTGCCTTGGAATTTACCGCTTGCCCCGAAACCGGTGCGACATCGGCCGAGACATCGGTCAGCAGCACGGCACCGTAATGCTTGGCGAGTGCCAGGGCGGCATCGATGCCGGTCAGGGTGTTGGCACCCTCCCCCGTTGCGGTGACGTTGCCCTGGTCGTCAACATCGACCGAGGTAGACAGCGGCGCAATCCACGTGTCATCGTCCCCGATGGCCCACGCAAGATCGTCGGAGCTAATGTAGGCGATTGCGATAACCTTGCGTTCCGTCGGCGTGATGATGAGCGTATGGGGAAATTGACGCTGGACATCCACGCCCGAGACCCACGGATTTTGCTTGAGGCCCTCGGTGATCTGGTCGGGATTCACATTGAACAGCGACGTGTTCTCGGGCAGATCGATCAGTTGGATAGCATCGTGCTTGGTCACATGCTCGCTGCCCCGAATCTGAATATCGGTGGCGGCGAACAGGCCTGAGTTAATGACAACGATGGCAACGACCGCAAGCACTGCCAAAGCAGCAAGGATGCCGCCCATGATTTTACCCTTGCCCTTAACGGCAGAAGCGGCACCCGTCGCATGATTTGCCAGGGCGCCGATCGATGACAGCGGATTGAAGCCTTTTTTGCCCGATTGCGGTTTTGCGGAGGCCGACACCGACGTCAACATACGTGGCTTCGATGCACCCAGCACGCGACCGGGACGCGTCGCCTTTGCCCCCAACGAGGGCGTGGGCAAAGCCATGGGACGAGAAGGCTTGGCGCCCGTCGCCGGTTTGGACGTTACCGAGGGACGTGCCGCCGGACGAGCAACCTTTTTGGCCGCGGGCCGTCCGCCAAGTTGCGAGCCGGAAGCCGAACGCTTGGAAGACCGCACGGACCCGACGGTCTTAGAAGGCATGACGGATTTACGTTGAGACTGGGACGGTGCGCCGGAACGCCCTCCGGCGCGGCGGAAGGTTGGTTTCGATGCTCTAGAAGCCGAGGAATTTAACTTCCGGTCTGAGCTCGATGCCATACGCCTCCCTCACCTTTCCGTGCACATGTCTGATAACCGCGGCCACGTCATCGGCCGAGGCGGTTCCGTTATTAACGATAAAATTAGCGTGTACGGGAGAAACTTCCGCGCCGCCAACCGAAAAACCCTTTAATCCACAATCCTCGATAAGCTTTCCCACGCTCGCATCGGGCGGGTTGCGAAAGACCGACCCGCAGGATGCACAGCCCATGGGCTGTGTTCGCTTGCGCCGCGTCAGGTACCGCTCCATACGCTCACGGATATCGGCCTTGGGCGCAGGTTTGAGCTTGAGCACGCATTCCAAAATGATCTCGTTGCGCGGCAAGCTGCATTCACGGTAGCCCCAAGCGATCTCCGAGCCCGCGTAATGCTTAATTCCGGAGCAAGGGTCGAATGTAACGACATCTTCGACCAGCGAGCCAATCCACTCGGTTCGCGTGCCGGCGTTCATGGACAAGGCGCCGCCAACGGAGCCGGGAATACCGACCGCAAACTCAAGGCCCGAGAGGCTACGCGACAGGGCATCGTTGACCAGGCGTGCGAACATCACGCCCGCACCGACCGTCAGCGTACAACCGTCATCGGCGACAACCGTACGCTGAAACTCGCGCCCCAGCGAAATAACGGCACCGCGATAGCCTGCATCGGCAACAAGCAGATTAGACCCCTTGCCGATAATGACCCACGGCACCTGCTCACGGTCGAGCACCGCCACGGCGCGGCGCAGGGCATGATAGCTGTGACACGTCACAAAGAGGTCCGCCTTGCCACCGATACGATAGCTCGTATGGCGCGCGAGGCGTTCATCCTCGATTACGTCCGTATCGATCATGCCCGAAAGCGCCATGACGGCGTTAAACAAACCCATGGGGTTTAAGCGTCCTTCTTGGCAGTCAGATACTCGATGAACTCGGGGCCGACCGTCGTGACGTCGCCGGCGCCCATGGTAAGCAGCAAATCGCCCTCGCCCACCATCTTCTCGAGCTCCTCGTTGAGCTCAAGACGGCTCGAGCAGTACACGACCTCCTTACCGGGGTGCTTGGCGCGCACGGTATCGGCGAGCATCTTGGACGTGACACCTGGGATGGGCATCTCGCCGGCAGAAAACACGTCAATTAACAGCAGCTTGTCGGCATTGGCGAAGGCATCGGCAAAGTCGTCGCACAGAGCCTGCAGACGCGAGTAGCGGTGCGGCTGAAACACGACGTCGACATGCTTGTAGCCAAGCGACGAAGCGGCAGCGAGGGTCGCCTTGACCTCGGTGGGGTGATGGCCGTAGTCATCGACCACGGTAATACCATCGATATCGCCCACATGGGTAAAGCGACGGCGGACGCCCTCAAAGCTCGAAAGCGCCTTTGCGGCAGCGTCGATATCGAGCCCCAGAACATGAGCGACCGTAAGAACCGCCGTGGCGTTGAGCATGTTGTGGCGACCGGGGTTGCTCTTAATCTCGACGGCGTGCTCGGTGCCGTCCTCAAAGCGGACGACAAAATCACTCTGGATGCCTCGGACGTCCGGATGCACGCAGACGATGTCGTTGGTCTCGGCAAAACCATAGGAAAGCACGCGGCGACCGGTCGACCTGGCAAGCTCGACCAGATGCGGGTCCTCACCACAGACGATGACCGTGCCGTCCTCGCCCACCAGACTCATAAACTTGGCGAAGGTGGCCTCGATCTCCTCGATACCCGAGTAGTGATCGAGATGGTCGGCCTCGACGTTGGTCACGATGACCACGTTGGGGTTAAGGAACAGGAAGGAGCTGTCGGACTCATCCGCCTCGGCGACAAAATAATCGCCCGAGCCGTTCTTGCCGTTGGTATCGTAGCCCTCGACAATGCCACCGATCAGGAAGCTGGGGTCCAGACCCATGCGGTCGAGCATGGTGGCGCACATCGAAGAGGTCGTGGTCTTGCCGTGAGTACCGGCAACGGCAACGGTGGTGTAGCCGTGGCCCAGAGCCGAGAGCATCTTGGCGCGAGGCCACACGGGAATACCCAACTCGCGCGCACGGACGAGCTCGGGGTTGGACTCGGGAATAGCGGTAGAGACCACGACGACGTCAGGCTTGACCTCGTCGATGGTGGCAGCCTCATGGCCCACATGCACCTTCACGCCGGCGCGGGTAAGCTGGCGAATGTAGCGCGACGTCTTAAGGTCGGAGCCGGTAACGACATAGCCGCGCTCGTGAAGGACGAGGGCGATGCCGCTCATGCCGGCGCCACCGATACCGATAAAATGGGCGCTCTTGAACTCGGGCGCGGAGGTTGCAGTCTTGGAATCAGCCATGTGCTCGTGTACTCCTTGCGTAAACACTGCCTTTAACCCGTTTACTTTACCGCACCTACCGCATCCGCGCGAGGGCGACCCGCGATATCCCGTCTAACTAACGCAATCCTTCTACCGCGTCCGCCAAAAGGACGGCAGCGCGGTCTTGGGCCAAACCGCGAGCCGCCTGGCGCATGGCATCGCGCGCCTGCGCATCATCGATAAGATGCAGCAGCTCATCGGCAAACGCCTGGGTGTCGATATCGACATCGGCGCAGAGCACGCCGGCACCGGCATCGACCAGATAGCGGGCATTGGTGGTCTGATGATCGGCCGTCGCATGCGGATACGGCACCAGCACCGAAGGAACGGCAAGAGCGGCAATCTCGGCGACGCTCGAAGCGCCCGAGCGCGAGAGGACCAAATCGGCCGCAGCCAGCATATCGCCCATATTGTCGATGTAGGGCTGGACGCGATACCGTTTCGCCTCCTCGGGCGTCAGGGCAAGAGCGCGCTCGGTGTCCTCAAAGCCATCGGCGCCCGTCGAATGCAAAACATAGAGATTCTCGCGCGAGAGCAACTCGTTTTTAAGCGAAGCCACGCGCTCATTAAGATGCTGGGCACCAAGTGAGCCGCCAAACACCAGCAGGAGCGTGGTGTCCTCGGGCACATCAAGGGCCCTGCGGCCGTGGACTCGATCACCCTCGATCACAGAACGGCGCACGGGGTTGCCGGTCATGAGCACATGGTCAGGATCGCCCTCGCGCTCAAACACGGAACGCGCTGCCGGCACCGAGATGCAAACGCGGGCGGCATGCGAACTCATCATCTTGTTAGCAAGGCCCGGGACGGAATTCTGTTCGTGCAGCAGATACGGAATGCCCGCGTCCTTGCACCAGCCCAGAAGCGGGACCTCGACATAGGCGCCAAAACCTATGGCGACATCGGGCTTGCGGGCTTTAGAAAAATGGTTGCCGAGCGCGCGCTTCGCCTTATAGACACGCCACAGCGAGCTCAATGCTGTCCAAGGGCGAGAGCGGTCGAAGCCCGTAACCGTAATCGGTACAAAATCAAACCCAGCCTCGGGAACCAGACGACCCTCGAGCTTATGCGACTGACCCACAAATACAACGTGGTGGCCACGGTCGCGCAGCTCCTCGGCCAAGGCAAGTGCGGGGTTGATATGTCCCGCCGTGCCGCCGGCTGCGATAGCAACGGTCATCTTATCGGTCATGGTAGTCCCTTCGTACGCGCGGCCCCTGGTCGTCGGTGCGCAAGCGCGTCGACGGGTCCGAATTCAGGTCGATTCGATTATATCCGCCACCCGCATTGCGCGGCGTCGGTCGTTGCGGGCGACCCTGTGGCGCCGAGCGTGGCCGGAGACGGGCATCCGACTCCGAAGCAAAACCGTTCAAGACGGTAAAGCCGCCACGCGACGAGCGCTCCCCGCGTGCATGGGGAACCCCGGCAGTGCTCTCGTCCATAACGGCAAAGCTATCGCGGCGACGATCGTATTCATCGCGTCGAGCGCTCTCGTGCGAGACGCGCAAGATAAGCCCGGCGAGCATGAGCGACACGATAATCGAAGAGCCGCCATAGCTGATAAACGGCAGCGGCTTGCCCGTCATAGGAAACACGTTGAGAATACCCAGCGCGTTGATCAAAAACTGCACCGCGAGGATAACCGCAGAGCCCGAAGCCATAAGCGCCCCACGACGATCGGTAGCTTGCTCGGCGATTCGAAACGCTGAGTAGATCAGCATCGCAAACACCAAGAAAAACAGCAGCGTCCCCAAAAAGCCAACTTCCTCGCCAATGATGGCCAAGATGTAGTCGTTGTGCGCCTCGGGCAAATACGAGTACTTCATGGTTGAGTTGCCGATACCGCGGCCGAACAGTCCGCCCGAAGCAAACGCCATAATGGCGAGCGTTGCCTGATACCCGTCTCCATATTCATCTGCCCAAGGATTCAAGAGAACCTGAATGCGCACCATACGGTACGGCTCGACGACAAGAGCGATCACGATGATGACGGCGCCAGCAAGAATCGCACCGATAATGAACTTTGGGTCAAGGCCGGCAAAGAGCGCCATGCACATGATCGTCAACAGAATAATCAGGATGGTGCCAAAGTCGGGCTGAATAAAAATCAAGACGAGCGATGCGCCCAAATAGAAGCCCATGCCCTTAAGGAACTCATTGATGTTGCCACCGGGCGAAAACACGCGGTCGAGCATGATGGCCGAATAGGCAATGGCAAACGGCTTGAGAAACTCCGATGGCTGAAACTGAATGCCGGCAATGCTCAGCCAACGCGTAGCACCACGGCTGCCGCTACCAAAGAGGAACACCGCAAACAGCAAGATCATCATAGCGATAAGAGCAAGTTTAAGCGCCCCTTCGCCAAACCAGCTATCGGGTGCAACGCGCGCGATGAACTCGAGGGCAGCAACACCGACGACCGTGAACATAAACTGTCGAAATAAAAAGTAGGTCGCGGAGTCGTTCTCGTGAAGCGCCTCGACTGAAGATGCCGAGTACACCATAAGCAGGCCAAAACAGACCAGCGAGAACAGGCAGGTCAAAAAGACCAGGCGGGGTCGCATGATACGTGCGGGGACGCCGGCGATATAACGTTCGCCGATGCCCTGCGTGCCACGACCGGCGCGCGGCGTGCTGCGCTGCGAGGAAGCACGGTCCGAGTCGGGCCTCCTCATATTCTGTCGGGGGCTCTCCTCTCTCACCGGCAACCCCTATTCCGTTTGCGTATTGGACGCAGCGGCAAGCTGGGCCACATAGTCCTTAAACACGCGGCCGCGCTCCTCGTAGCCCGAGAACTCATCAAACGAAGAGCAGGCGGGCGACAGTAAGATCACATCGCCGCGGCTCGACAGCGAACGGGCAACGTCCACGGCATCGCGCAGGTCCTCGGCCTGGGCGATATCGACATCACCGTCGACATCCGCTTCGTCCATAGCGGCGGTAAAGCGCTCGCGCGCGTCTCCAAAGCAGACCACCGAGCGAACGTTATCCATCACAACGCGGGCAAAGGACTCGAGCGGCGTGCCCTTATCGTGACCGCCGAGCAGCAAGATCACATCGTCATCGGGAAATGCCGTCAGGGCCTTTTCGACCGCATCGGTGTTCGTTGCCTTGGAATCGTTGACATAGCGCACGCCATCGATCTCGCCACAGGGCTCAACGCGGTGCTCCAGCGGCTGGAACGAGACCAGGCCGCGACACACACCGTCAACATCGGCGCCGACCGTCAGGGCCGCCGTGGCAGCACACAGGGCATTGATTACATTGTGATGGCCCGAAATCTTAAGCTCGGACGTATCGACGAGCGGGGTCTCGACGCCCTTCAGGCGAACGACCATCTTGCCATCGCGCACAAATGCGGCGTCCTCGCCCGCAGGCTCGTCAAAAGCAACCTTGCAGATGCGACGGCCCGGAACATAGATGTACTCATCGAACTCGTGGATACCGGCATCCTCGACGTCAACAATCACCAGGTCATCGTCGACCATATTCTCGAAGAGCTTAATCTTGGCGAGCGCATAGTTCTTATGGCTCTTATGCCAGCCCAGATGGTCGGGGGTAATGTTGAGCAGCACCGCCACACGGGGGTGAAGCTCCTGGGTCGTTGCGATCTGATAGCTCGAAAGCTCCGCCACAAACCACTCGTTATGCGCGCGGCCATCGATCTCGTTCACCGGAGGCTCACCGATATTGCCGACAGCAACGCTCGCCTCGCCCGCCGCCTTAAGCAGGTAGTCGGTCAGCGACGTGGTGGTCGTCTTGCCGTTGGTGCCCGTAATGGCAATCCAATTTTGGGGAGACAGGCGGTAGGCAAACTCGGGCTCACCCATAATCTGGGCAGCGTGATCGCGGCCAGCCTTAAAGAATGCCGAGAACTCCGAGATGCCCGGACACGTCACGCATACATCAAACACGCCCTCGACCTGCTCGGTTCCGTAGACAAACGATGCCCCGTGCGCCTCGAGCGAGCGCGTGGCATCGTTGGGCTCGGATGTGCCGCCACCGTAAACGGTAACGGCACTCACGCGCTCGGGATGCGCAAGCGCCCAGCGAGCGACATCAAGACCGGACTTACCCTGGCCCAAAACGAGCAAGCTAAAGACATCAGCAAGAGGCATGAAAGACCACTATCCCAACTGGAAGAACAAAGCGAGGCCCAGGGCTCCGAAGGCCGCGGCGACAATCAAAAAACGGATGACGACCTTGGTCTCGGCCCAGCCCTTCTTTTCGAAATGATGGTGAATGGGCGCCATGAGAAAGACGCGCTTGTGCGTAAAGTGGAAATAGACGACCTGAATCATGACCGACAAGGTCTCGACGATAAACAGGCCGCCGATGATGAGGGAAACGACCTCAGTGTTGGTGATGATGGAGGTGCAGGCAAAAGCAGCGCCCAGCGCCAGCGAGCCGGTATCACCCATAAAAATGCTCGCCGGATAGCAGTTGAACCACAAAAAGCCCAAGCAGGCACCAGCGCACGCCGTGCAGAAGATGGACAGGTTCACATCGCCGTGTAAAAACGCCATGGCAGCCATGGCCAGCATAGCGATCATGGAGGTACCGCCGGCAAGGCCGTCCAAGCCATCGGTGAGGTTTACGGCGTTGGAAAGGCCCGCGATCATCAGCCAGCAAAAGACAAGGTAGAGCCACGGAAAAGAGAGGCCGCAAATGGTGGTCGAGAGCACGCCAAGGTCGATCGTCAGGCCACCGGGAAAACGAATCTCGGGGGCAACGCCGCACCAGTTGACGGCAAGCACGGTAAAGGTAACGCAGATGATGGTGAGGCCGATCATCTTGGCGTGAGGCGTCAGGCCGAGCGAGCGGCCGTGCGTGACAGAAGTCAGGTCATCGATGAGACCGAGAACGCCGGTTGCCAGCGTGGCGAGCAGCACAAGCACGAGCTCGGTGGTGAGCTTGCCCATCAAAAGGCACGTCAGCGAAACAGCGACCAGGATGATGACGCCACCCATGGTGGGCGTGCCCTGCTTAATCAGGTGGCGCTTGGGGCCATCGGCGCGAACCTGCTGGCCGATACCCTCGACCTTCAGGAGCTTAATCCACCACGGCATAATGAGCATCGCGATGATAGCGGCGATGCCCAATCCCAAAAAGGCCTGGTACGTAGGATACGAAGGATTGCCGAACATGGTCTAGCACACACCTTCCACAAAGCGATCGAGTTCAACGAAGCGGGAGCCCTTGACCAGCACGACATCATGCTTCTCAAGTGCGCCGCCCATACGGTCGAGCACCTGCTGATAGTCGGAGAACACCTGGATGCGGTCCTCGTCCATACCCATCATGCGCGCGGCCTCGGCCATACGCCGGGCAAGCTCACCACCGACACATGCGAGCATATCGAGCTTCTTGGCCGCCGCATAGGCGCCCACCAGCTCATGCATGCGAGGGGCCTCGTCGCCCATCTCTCCCATCTCTCCCAAAACGGCCATGCGCGAACCCATGCACGAAAGCGAGCACAGCAGGTCGAGGCCCGCCGCCATCGATTCGGCGCTGGCGTTATATGAGTCGTCGATGACGCGGGCGCCGCTCTTGGCGCGCTTGATCTCCTGACGATGCCCGGTAATCGTGAGATCCCTAAAGGCGGAATCGATCTGCTCGGGCGTCACGCCAAGGCGATGGGCAACCGCCGCGGCCTTGACGGCATTGGGAACGGACTGCACGCCGGGAATGGCAAGCAGGGTGTCAATGGTCTCGCCCGAGCCAAAATCGAGCGTAAAGACCGGGCGCCCCTCGTCGTCAATGCGAATGTCGCGCGCACGGACCTCATCGTCGTCCGAGACGCCCGCAAGCATCACGTCGATGCCCGCAGGCCCGGCGAAGGTGTCACGGATGAACGGAGTAAAGTCGTCCTCACCACCCAAAACCAGTAACGGGAGAAGGTCGCCGGCGGCGCACATGCCGCCAACAATCTCCGACTTGGCACGAGCGATATTCTCACGACTGCCCAGGATACCGATATGGGAGGTACCGATCTTGGTCACGACGGCAAGGTTAGGATTGGCAGACTGAGACAGGCGTTCAATTTCATGGAAATGGTTCATGCCCATCTCGAGCACCAGGACCTCGGTATCGGCCGGAGCGGAAAGCACCGTGAGTGGCATGCCGATCAGGTTATTGAAATTGCCCTTGGTGGCCCAGACACGATAGCGCTTGGCGAGCACAGCGGCGAGCACGTCCTTGGTCGTCGTCTTGCCGATAGAACCGGTGATGCCAATCACCAGGCAGCCAAGCTCCAAACGATAAGCGTGAGCCAGACGAAGCAAAAACTCCTCGGGGTCATCGGCATGCAGGATGGCGCAGCCCTTCTCATGGGCCAGCGAAAGCAGCTCGGCATCGGGCTCGCGTGTCATCACGACGGCGCCGGCACCCGACTCGATGGCACAGGAAGCAAAGTCGTTGCCGTCGACCTTTTCGCCCGGGAAGGCGACGAATATCGTGCCCTCCTCAACCTGGCGTGAGTCGATAACGCAGCCGCGGCATACCCGATCGGCTTCTCCCGTCACGGTTCGGGCCTCTGTTGCGGCCGCGAGGTTGTTGACGGCGATCTCTATCATTGCAGCTCCCCTGTAAACCTAATAATGCTATCGGCGTATTGTATCCCAGCGCAACCTATGCGTGGTGCAGGGCGTGTGAACACCCCGGATTAACCGACTGGCCATTCCGTAGATTGTAACCCCCTACTTGGTGCGCGGGATACCCAGCACGTCAAGCGCGTTGGCCATAATGGACTGGAACGGCACCGCGGCGGCATGCGAGCTAGCTGGGGTTCCGTCGAGGGTGATGTAGCACAGAACCTTGGGCGACTGCGCCGGGGCAAATCCCATAAAGGACGACATGTAATTATCTTTGAGGTAGCCGCCGTTCTCATCGGCGCGCTCGGCCGTACCGGTCTTGCCCGCCACGTCGTAACCGTCCACCGCACCGCCATCGCCCGTTCCCTCGGCAACGACTGTCTGCATACACGATGTCACCTGCGAGGCGGCCTCCTCGGAAATCGCGCGATCGCCCTCGCCCCAATCCTTTTCATCGCCCTTGCTGGACTTATAGAAGTGCGGCGTCATCATCACGCCGCCGTTGGCAATACCGCCCACGGCACGCGCGACCTCAATCGGCGACACGGACAGCGCCTGGCCAAAGCTCATCGCACCCAAGGTGGCACCATCATACTGATCACGTTTCTTGACAATACCCAAACTCTCGCCCGGAAAATCGACACCCGAGCTGTGTCCAATGCCCCATTTGTCCACGTAGGACGCAAAATCATCGGCACCAATCTTGCGCCCCACCAGAACAAAACCGACATTGGACGAACGACGCATCATCTCGCGTACGTCCATTGTCATGGCGTAATCACGTTTGTCGGCATCGGAAACGGTATCGCCGCCCACCTTGATGCTCGCCGGAACCTCAAACGATGTGCTCGTGCGTACAACACCCAAATCAAATCCGGCGCCCGCCACCAACGTCTTAAAGACCGAACCGGGCTCGTAGGCATCCGTCACCAGACGAAGGTTCATATCCTCGGTCTTGGCGTTTTCCAAATCGGTCTGGTCATAGGTCGGATACGAGCAAGCGGCCAGGATCTCTCCAGTCGTCGGGTCGGTCACCAGGGCCGAACCGTTTTTTGCCTTCGTCTTCTCAACCGCTTCGGCCAAGGCATCTTCCGCCGCGCGCTGAATGTTGACGTCGATCGTCGTCACAATGTCCACGCCATCGACCGCGGCAACCTTTTTATAGGCACCGCCCGCGATATAGCCGCCATCTCTTGCGCGCTCGCGCACAAGAGAGCCGTTCGTTCCAGTCAGAAGCTCATTGTATTGTTTTTCGAGTCCCGTCAGGCCAACGTTGTCCACATTCACGATGCCCAGCACCTGAGAAGCCAGGTTTCCATACGGGTAAACCCGCTTCATGGCCTGCTCAAAGAGCACGCCGGGTAGATTCTTCTTTTCCAGGGCGGCTGCGTCATCCTCGTCGACCTGGCGCTTGATATACACCCAGGAACCATCAGACAGCACCAGCTTGCGGCAGGTCTTTTTATCGATACCGGTGGCCTTGACCAGCGCCGAGACTGTCTTGTCGACGTCCTCGACAAGCTGAGGGTTCACAGCGACATTGCGGCATTCGACCGACGACGTCAGCACGTTGCCGTTGCGGTCGTAGATAGTGCCGCGTTTGGCATAGAGCGTCTGTGAGAGCAGGCGACGCGCGTCCGCACGCTCGCGCAGCTTGTCAGCATTCACGATCTGGTATTCGGCAAGACGGAAGACGCCCGCGGCAAGGCCAACCCCAATACAGCCCATAACGACATCGCGGCGAGGCAGCGGCGTTCCCGTAACCCATTCAGACGACGCCCCCTTGCGCGCGCCCGTATTGCGCACCCGAGGTCCGCCCGAGCCACGAAGACGCGACGCAGGGTCGTTGCCATGGGACGGCCCCGCGTTGTAAGATGGCCGACCCGTTCCTTGATAACCAGAACGTCCCCGCGAGGAGGGACGTCCAGACCCGTGGCTCCCGTCGGAACCGCGGCGATAGTCATTTGTCATACTCAGCTACCGTCTTATTTACTGAGCGGCCGCAGTCGAGCGAGCGCCCGCGGCTGCATCCTGCGAAAAGTCAAGCGTAACGCTCTCGCTGGGCTCCACCATGCCATAGGCACCCGCAAGATCGCGAATGCGCGTGTCGGCACCATAGACCGAATGCATGACCTCAAGGTCAGAACTCTCGTCGGTCGCCTTCTCGAGCGTGTTGGTAAGCTCTGCGTTGCCGTTGAGCACCTGGGCCGTAACACCGGCAAGTGCCACGCGTGCGACACCGATCGTCATGAAGATAGCCGCAATGATGCAAACCGTTTTAAGAACGCTCATGAAAACCGGGCTTACCGCCTGGTTTGCCTGACGGCCCGCGCCCGTGTAGACATCAAAACGCGGTGTGCGCCGCTCACGAGGGGCAGCGGGCGCCTGCGGTGCCTCGCGGTAGGCGGGCATGGCGTTCATATCATAGGCGAGTGCTGCGTTTGAGGTGTTATAGCCCATGATATGCCGCCTCCCATCCCGAGTACGTTGGTAGTGTGTTTAAGCTTCGTTTATGGTGCGAGCGGGAGGTCCAATTTCGCGCGGTCGCGCCTACAGGCGCTGCGCCACGCGGATTTTGGCTGATCTCGCCCGAGGGTTGCGCGCAACCTCATCGGGTTGGGCAACCAAGGGTTTGCGGGTGATGACCTTGAGTATCGGCACGTTGCCGCACACGCACACCGGAATCTCCGGCGGGCACGTGCACCCCTGGCTCATCTCCTTAAAGTGGTTCTTTACGATACGGTCCTCGAGCGAGTGATACGAGATGACGCAAATACGCCCTCCCGGGTTGAGCCACCTGGTGGCGGCGTCAAGCCCTCTCTCGAGCACATCGAGCTCGTGGTTAACCTCGATGCGAATGGCCTGGAAACTTTTCTTGGCAGGGTGCCCACCATGCCGACGAGCGGCAGCAGGTATTCCCGCCTTGATGATCTCGACAAACTGACCGGTGGTTTCGATCGGTTCTTGCTCGCGACGGCGCACGATTTCGCGTGCAATCTGCGAGGCAAACTTCTCTTCGCCATAGACGCGTAGAATCCGGGCGAGGTCGTGTTCGTTATAGGTATTGATGACCTCAGCTGCGTTTAAGGTGTTATTACCCGGATCCATCCGCATGTCCAATGGGGCATCCTCGTTATACGAAAAGCCCCTGCCAGGGATATCGAGTTGCGGTGACGAAACGCCCAAGTCAAACAGAAAGCCATCGACCCCAGGCACCTCGGCCGAGCAAAGCAGCTCGTCCAAGTCGCCGAAGTTGCCCTTCAGCAGCTGGTGCGGGACGCCGGGAACCTCGCGGTCCAGACGGGCGCCAGCGGCCTCGAGGGCCATGTCATCCTGATCGACGCCGAGCAAAAGGCCCGTCTCCCCCACCTGCGCGGCCATCTTTACCGAATGGCCGGCACCGCCAAGGGTGCAATCGCAGACAACGGAGCCGCTCTTTAGCTGCAGCGACTCAAGCACTTCGCCGAGCATGACAGGTTCATGCCGATATTCTTGTGTCAAGATCCCACGCTCCATCCGTTACTCGTGCCTTGCCCTTACGAGAAGAAGAGGTCAAGCAGGGCCTCGTCGTCATCGTCCTCATCGGCCGCGGCGCGGTCCCAAACCTCAAGGTGGTCGTAGTTGCCCACAACCGTCACCTCGCGGTCGAGGTTCGCCTGCTTGCGGAGAGACTCAGAAAGACCGATACGACCGGCGCTGTCCACATCCATCGACGTGGTACGCTTGTTGATCGCCCTCATGAGCTTCTGGTCGTTGATGTCACGCGGGTTAAAACCCTCGTGGCCCTCGCGACCCGCGAAGAGTCCTTCGACCCACTTATCGAAGGCCTCGGCAGAGAACACGTACAGAGCATCGACATCCAGGGCTTTGAACACGCGAACGTGCTCTCCAAGTTCCTCGCGAAGGGGTGCAGGCAGGGACAGAC
Source organism: uncultured bacterium (assembly GCA_905215815.1). Classification (GTDB taxonomy): domain Bacteria; phylum Actinomycetota; class Coriobacteriia; order Coriobacteriales; family Coriobacteriaceae; genus Collinsella. The sequence continues at coordinate 25,991 of CAJMRN010000018.1, forward strand.
GACCTTTTGCATCGAGATTGCGCTCGTATGCACCAGTCATTCCCATGTGCGCCCTCCCCTCGGTTACTCAGATGGCACGTACGCGGGGAAC
>CAJMRN010000019.1 GCA_905215815.1 uncultured bacterium
GACTTCACGTAGCCGTGGGCGATGGTGGCGTGCTTGATGCGGACATACAGTGCATCACGGGGCATGAGGTCCTCGTAGTACTTGGTGCGGCCGGTGGCCTTATCAAAGGCGTCTACCCGCACCTCGGCTTTTCCTACTTCAGCCATGTAGTGTTCCTCCTTATGTCAGCGTCGCTGCGATAGCCGGAGTTACCGGCAAAAGTACCTATAAATTTAAGATATCATAGCACAAAATTTGTCATTTGCATAGTCCTTTTCGTAATACTAATTATAGGATAACGGTGGTTGACTGGAATGGGCATTTCCGGGTATACTGTAAGAAAATGACGGGACAAAGGAGGAAGCGGCATGGCACAGCTGCGGATCGGATGCGTGGTGATGGCGGCGGGAAATGCCCGGCGCTTCGGGGAGAACAAGCTGGCGGTGCAGGTACAGGGCAAGGCGCTGTTCCACCGGGCGCTGGAGACCGTACCGGCGGAGCAGTTCGACCGGACGGGGGTGGTGAGCCAGTATCCGGAGGTGCTGGAGCTGGCCCACCGCATGGGCTTCGTGCCGGTACCCAACCGGCATCCGGACTGGGGCATCAGTCACACCATCTCGCTGGGGCTGGGGAAGCTGCCGGAGATGGATGCGGCGCTGTTTCAGGTGGCGGATCAGCCCCTGCTGCGCCGGGAGGGCGTGGGGAGCCTGGTGGACTTTTACCGGGAGCATCCGGAGCACATCGCTGCGCTGGGTCACGACGGTGTCCGGGGGAACCCCTGCCTGTTCCCGGCCAGCCTGTTTCCGGAGCTGCTGGCTCTGGAGGGGGACCACGGCGGCAGCGCTGTGATCCGGCGGCATGAGGACCGGCTGCTGCTGGTGGAGGCGTCCCCCCGGGAGCTGACGGACGTGGACACACCCCAGGCCCTGGAGGTACTCACCGGGGAGAAAACCGTATAATTTCTGCCCCGTCCGGCTTGGGCGGGGCAGAAATCGTATATTTTGTGAACAAACATTACATAACATGTAAACATTAGCACTCTGCTATTGACAGTGCTAATGTTCGGTGCTATTATAGAGGCGTTCCAAGGGAAAGAGGAACGGAAGAACCGAATCCCCAAAGGGAACGCAACAATGTGTATCAAAAGTCAACCGCTCACAAACAAAACGGGCGGCCGATGAAAATTGGAGGAATGACTTATGATGATGGTTCCGTATATGTTCAATGAGGCTTTGATGGATGATCTGTTCAGCAACGATTGGGAGCACGATTTTGACCGCGCCATGAAGGCCGCTGCGCCCCGCGGTATGTTTGGCAAACGTGCCGCCAATGTGATGAAAACCGATGTCCGCGAGAACAAGGACAGCTACGACGTGTTCGTTGATCTGCCCGGCTTCAAGAAAGAGGATGTCAAGCTCGATTTGGACAACGGCTATCTGACCATCAGCGCCCAGCGCAATGAGGAGCTGGATGACAAGGACAACGAGGGCCGCTATATCCGCCAGGAGCGTGCTACCGGCAGCTGCGCACGCAGCTTCTATGTCGGCAAGGAGCTGGAGCCCAAGGACATCAGCGCTAAGTTTGAGAACGGCATCCTGACCCTGTATCTGCCCAAGGCCGAGGCCAAGAAGCTCGAGCCGAAGCAGACGCTGATCGAGATCGAGTGATTGCAAAAAAATGTGCAGCCATGCTGCACCGTAGGGGCGCATTCTATATGCGCCCGCTTGGCAGCATCCCGTTGTGAAAAAAGATGAACGCAGGGTAAACGTCCACGGGCGGTTATAGAATCCGCCCCTACAGAGTCCCTGCCCTAAAAATCATCAGGCCGCAGCCCAAAATTCCGGGCTGCGGCCTTTTGTTTTGCCGCAAGGTGTGCTATAATTCCATGTAGATGTAAGAAAAGTACAGGGAGGTCCTGCCCGTGCAATATTCCGATGAGCATCTGCGCTATCTGCGCCTGCTGTCTCAGAAATACCAGACCGTGGCCGCCGCGGCCAGCGAGATCATCCGCATTGAGGCCCTGCTCCGTCTGCCCAAGGGCACCGAGCACTTCATGAGTGACCTGCACGGCGAGCACGAAGCGTTCGTACATATATTAAACAGCGCATCGGGCGTCATCCGTGAAAAAATCGACACGGTGCTTGGCAACGGTGTCCCCGCCGACGAGCGTGCCGAGCTGGCGACGCTCGTCTATTATCCCAATCAGAAGCTGCCCGAGCTGAAAGCCCGCCAGAAAGACCTGCACGCCTGGTATCGCATGACGCTGCTGCGGCTCATCGACCTGTGCCGGTTCGTGTCCAGCAAGCATACACGCGACCATGTGCGCCGCTGTCTGCCGCAGAACTGCGGCTACATCCTCGACGAGCTGCTTCACGCCCACTTTGAGGACCACGACAAGGACCAGTATTACGGCGAGATCATTGAGAGCATCATCCGCTATGACCGCGCCGACGCCTATATTATCCGCTTCTGCGAGGTCATCAAGCGGCTGGCTGTGGACCGTCTGCACATTGTGGGCGACCTGTTTGACCGCGGCCCGCGCCCGGACCGCATTCTGGACAGTCTGATGGCGCATCATCAGGTGGACATCCAGTGGGGCAACCACGACGTGGTCTGGATGGGCGCGGCAGCGGGCAGCCCGCTCTGCATTATGACCGTACTGAAAACGACGCTGGCCTACAACAATCTGGACACGCTGGAGGGCGGCTACGGCATCAGCCTGCGCCGCTTGGAGCGTTTTGCCCAGCATACTTACGCGGATTCCGATGTTTCGCGCTGGCTGCCCCACGCCGACCAGCGCACAGCGGCAGGCGACCTGACCGCCGCCGCGCGGATGCACAAGGCCGTGACCGTTATGATGCTCAAGCTGGAGGCACAGGTCATTGCCCGCAACCCGGATTTTGATTTGCAGGGCCGCGACTTTTTGAACCACATTGACTTTGCCGCGGGCACGGTGGACTATTTCGGAACGAACTATCCCCTGCTGGACTGCGACTTTCCCACCGTTGACCCGGCCAACCCCGCCGCGCTGACTGCCGACGAGGAAAAGATCGCCGCCGAGCTGGTGCGCAGCTTTGCCGAGAGCGAGCGCCTGCAGCGCCATGTGCAATTTTTGTACGCCCACGGCGCGTTTTATAAAATGTGCAACGGCAATCTGCTCTACCACGGCGCAGTGCCGATGACCGAGGACGGCGCGTTTGCGGCCATTCGGTTTGAGGGCACCGCCCGCAGCGGCAAGCAGCTGTTCGACTACTGTGACCGCCGCGCCCGCCAGGGCTACAGTGCGCCCGCGGGCAGCCCGGCACGGCTGGCCGGACAGGACTTTTTGTGGTACCTGTGGTGCGGGGCAAAATCGCCGCTGTTTGGCCGCAGCGCCATGACGACGTTTGAGCGGCTCTATATTGCCGACCCGGCGGCCCAGGTGGAGATCAAGGACCCCTACTACAGGCACATTGCCGACCCGCGCACCGCCGAGCATATTTTGCGCGAATTTGGCCTGGAAGGCGAGGGCAGCCACATCGTCAACGGCCATGTGCCGGTCCGCGCCATCGAGGGGGAAAGCCCCATCAAGGGCGGCGGACGGCTCATCATTATTGATGGCGGTTTCTGCCGTGCCTACCACCGGCGCACCGGCATAGCCGGCTACACACTGGTCTATAACTCCCGCGGGTTGATCTTGCGCACCCACCAGCCGTTTGAGAGCGTGGACAAGGCCATCCACGAGGACGAGGACATTGCCAGCAAGAGCGAGTATATCTATACTGCGCCCCAGCGCATTCTGGTGCGCGACACCGACGAGGGCGGGCGCAAGCAGGCGCTGATCCGCGACCTGACAGCCCTGGTCGAAGCCTACCAGAGCGGTGTGATCGCGCAGGGCGTGGCGCAGGAAATGTGACGGTTGAAATTTGCACAGATTGTTCTATAATAGGGAAATAGTGGGATGCCTGTAGGGGCCGGACATGTCCGGCCCGGTACCTACCCATGAGCACACACCGGCGGGAAACCCGCGGGCCGGGCGTGCCCGGCCCCTACAATGCGGTGTCTACAGATACATAAAAGGAGACGATTTAACCATGGCTTGCACCACCATTCTGGTCGGCAAAAATGCGTCCTATGACGGGTCCACGATGATCGCCCGCAACGACGATTCCGGCTCCGGCCATTTCACTGCCAAAAAGTTTACCGTTTTTCAGCCGCAGGACTACCCCGCGGTCTATAAATCCGTCATTTCGGGCGTTGAGATCCCGCTGCCCGGCAGCGGCCTGCGCATCACCGCGGTGCCCAACGCTGTTGAGGGCAAGGGCCTGTGGGCGGCCAGCGGCGTCAACGCGGCCAACGTCGGCATGACGGCTACCGAGACCATTACCTCCAACCCGCGCGTGCTGGGCGCTGACCCGCTCGTCAAGGGCGGCATCGGCGAGGAGGACATTGTTTACCTGGTCCTGCCCTATGTCCGCTCCGCGCGCGAGGGCGTCCGGCGCCTTGGCAGTCTGCTGGAGCAGTACGGCACCTACGAGATGAACGGCATCGCGTTCCAGGATGTGGACGAGGTCTGGTGGCTCGAGACCATCGGCGGCCACCACTGGATCGCCAAGCGCGTGCCCGATGACGCCTATGTGACCATGCCCAACCAGCTGGGTATCGACAGCTTTGACCTGGACGATGCCGAGGGCACCCAGGCAGATCATATGTGCTCTGCCGACCTGCGCTCCTGGATGGCCGAGTGGCATCTGGACCTGACGCTGGGCGTCGGGGGCGACGGTCCGGCGACGGTCTTTAACCCGCGCGAGGCCTTTGGCTCGCACAGCGACAGCGACCATGTCTACAACACGCCGCGCGCCTGGTATATGCAGCGCTGCCTCAACCCCAGCGATGTATGGGACGGTCCCGACGCCGACTACACGCCCGAGAGCGACGACATCCCTTGGAGCCGCGTGCCCGAGCGCAAGGTGACCATCGAGGACATCAAGTACGTGCTTTCGAGTCACTACCAGGGCACGGAGTACGACTGCTACGGCAGCAAGGGTACGCCCGCCCCACGCGGCGCCTATCGTCCTATCGGCATCAATCGCAACAGCCAGCTTGCCGTGCTGCAACTGCGTCCCTATGTACAGCCGGCGTATCGCGCCGTGCAGTGGATGGCGTTTGGCTCTAACTCGTTTAACGCGCTCGTGCCGCTGTACGCCAATGTCGAGACCATGCCCGAGTACTATGCCGACACGCAGGCTCGCGTGACGTCCGAGAATTTCTATTGGGCAAATCGCCTGATCGGTGCCTTGGCCGATGTTCGCTTCCATGAGTGCGGTCGTGCGGTCGAGGATTATCAGGAAAAGGTCGGCGGCATGGGCCACAAGCAGATTCACGACGTTGACGCTGTCGTGGCCGCGCTGCCCGAGGCCGAGGTGCCCGCCGAGCTTGCCCGCGCCAACGAGGAGTTTGCCGAGCGCGTGCGGGTGGAGACCGATGCTCTGTTGGGCAAGGTCCTCTACACCACGAGCTGTGCCATGAAGAATTCCTTCGCGATGAACGACAATGTGAGGTAAAGCCGACCTTGCAACGAGCGAGCGGGGCAAACGCCGTCGAGGGCTTTGCCCCGCTCGATTCCTACCTTGGCGGTAAAACGATTTTGTGTCGTTCGCCCAATCTTGGGTACAAGAAGGCCAATGCAGTTGTTCATGATTGGAGCCAACCATGGTTATGAAACTCGATCAGCTTGTTAACGGTGCCATCAACGTGGGCTTTGGCGCCGCCGCCGTTGCCGTCGAGGGCGGCAAGAAGGTCCTTGACGACCTCAATACCAAGGGCGAGCAGGTCCGCAAGGATGCCGGCACCCCCGATATCGCCCGCAGCGTGTCTGACATGTTCGAGCAGGCGGGTGGCACCATCTCCGACCTGACCGAGCGCCTGGGCATGCAGGGCGAGACTGCGGCGCAGCGCGTGCTCGACGAGCTCATCCTGGCCCGCGTCCGCGTTATGACCGCCCCTGAGCGCACGGCCTTTTTGGCCCATGTGCGCGACATCGTCGATTCGGTCGAGGACAACGTGACCTCGGTGCCCGTCGAGTCCGTTGAGCCCGACGACGCAGAGGACGCCGAAGAGGCCGAGTAGCAGCGCAGATGGCAGATTCCACCACCGATTACAACAATCTAGATCCTTTGGGTGACGAGGCGGCGGTTGTCGATGAGGTCGATGCCGCCGTCTCGGGCGCTCGCAAAAAGCCGCGCGCTGTCGATATGGTCCCCGAGGAGCCCGACGCGATGGCGCCGGACGAGGAATACCAGCTCACGCCGGCAGGCCGCCGCGAACGCATCGGGCAGATTGTTCGCCTGGTCAAAAAGTACCGCGTGTGGGATAACCTCACGCCGGTGCGCCTGCGTCGTCTGCTCGAAGAGCTCGGCCCCATGTTCGTCAAGATGGGGCAGATCCTGGCCAACCGCTCCGAGATCTTGCCGCAGCGGTTTTGCGACGAGCTGCGTCGCCTGCGCTCCGACGTAGAGCCGGTGCCGTATGAGGTAGTGCTCCGCTGTCTGGAAGAGGAGTACGGCCAGCGCTTGGGGCAGATGTTCGACGCCATCGACCCCAACCCGCTCGGTAGCGCGTCGCTCGCGCAGGTGCACCGCGCCCGCCTGGTGACCGGCGAGGACGTGGCCGTTAAAGTGCAGCGCCCCGGTGCGCAGCAGGTGATGGCGCAGGACATCGACATCATTCGCTCGGTGGTGCGCATCGTTTCCAAGTTTGTCAACACCGATCAGTTTGTTGACCTGCACGGCGTGGTCGAAGAGCTGTGGACCTCGTTTCGCGAGGAGACCAACTTTTTGGCCGAGGCCAAAAACCTCAACGATTTCTATGAGTTCCATAAGAGCGTCCATGGCGTGTCGTGTCCTAAGTCCTACCTGGATCTTTGCACCGAACACGTGGTGGTCATGGACTACATTGACGGCATCTCGATTGCCGATCCCGAGCGCCTGGTGGCCGAGGGCTATGACCTGGAAAAGATTGGCTCGGCGATTGTCGAGGACTATTCGACGCAGGTGCTCGACGACGGCTTTTTCCATGCCGACCCGCATGCGGGAAACATCATCCTCAAAGATGGCATCGTTTACTTTATTGACCTGGGCATGGTCGGGCGCATGTCGAGCCACGACCGCGGTATCGTCAAGGACATGATTTTCGCCGTGGCCGAGGGCGACGTGCCCAAGCTCAAGGATTCGCTTATGCGCTTTGCCGTGACGCGCGGCGACTCGGCCGAGCTCGACCATTCGGCCTTTTTGTCCGATCTGGACTTTATCGTCGCCGACTTTGCGGGTCTTGACCTTAAGGATCTTGATATCGGCGAGTTTTTGACCTCGCTGCTAAACCTGGCGCGCAAGAACGACGTTGAGCTGCCGAGCGTGGTGACAATGTTCGCGCGCGGCATGGTGACGCTTGAGGGCCTGCTGACCGAGTACATGCCCAACGTCAATATGATCCAGATTATCCAGACGCACATCAAAAACGAGAAGAGCACCTATGCGCGCGTGCGCGAAATGGGGCGCGATCTTGCCGCGAGCAGCTATCGCGCGGCAAAAGGCTCGCTCGAGGCGGCCGAGTATCTGGGCTTGGCGTCGCGCATGCTCACGCGCGGCCAGCTTAAGGTGAACACGCAGATCATGAGCAGCGATAAGGCGCTGCGGCAGCTGGGCGGAATTATCGACCGCATGTCGATGGCAATTGTGATCGCCGGCCTGTTTATCGGTTCGTCGGTGGTGTACTACGCGCGCATCGAGCCGGTTGTGTTTGGTATCCCGGTCATTGGCTTTATGGGCTACGTGAGCGCGCTGGTGCTGGCGCTGATGCTGGGCCGCGAGATTTGGCGCAACAGCCACGGCGGCAAGCGTTAACGATTTCCCAGGGTCGGGGAAACGGGTTATTTTGCCTCGCGTCGCGCCGGCGGGGGCTGGTCCGAACAAAACTATGCCGGTTTACGGGGCTGGAGTGCCGAACCTCGAGCATACCGAAATTCGCGCTTTTAAAACCGCAGGTAGATGAGTCGTTGATTTTCGAAAATGGTTGATATGGTTGCGAAGTGCTGAATCAGCCCCGTAATCCGGCATAGTTTTGAAACGAGCTGTTCTTGCAAGGTCCGACGACAGTCCTCCCTATCGCAAACCATAGCTTTTACCTTGGGCTTCGCCTGTGTGCGGGGCCCTTTTGCGTGCTACCATATCGACAGTAATAATCGATGGCCTAGATGGTGGTGCGGAGACGCACGAATGCGCGGTTTTCCTGCGTGTTTGGGAGAATCGGGGTGCAAGTCCCCGGCTGTACCAGTAACCGTAATTCCTCTTGGCCCGGGATGGTCACGTCGCAGATCGGACGGCGCGCCCGGGTCGGTAAGGTTAAGTCGGATCGCCTCCCATCTTGCACGCGACCGTGGCGCATGCCGCCGGTACGCGTTGGGCTCTGGAGGGAAGGGGGACCCCGATGGGGGTACTCGAGCGCAATGTGCGCGATGACGTGGGGCAGCCGCTGGGCAATGCTCCAAGTGCAGACAATAGGAGACAAATGGATATGTTTGAGGACGAGTGCCAGCGCGCCTCGTGGCGTCGTCATGGAGCGATTGCCCGTGGCGTAGCCAAGCGCGGTCTGGTGGCGTTCCTGGCTTTTGCCATGGCTTTTGGCACCACGCCGGCACAACTTTGGGCTGAGGGTGCCGAGGGCATTGCCGAGGCCGTGGCTCAGGCCGCAACGGGCGGCGAGGGCGCGGCGGCCGACGATGGCGCTGCTGCCGGCACCGGCGCGAACAGTGCGGCGGCGAGCGCTGCTGCCGATGACGCCGGCGCAGATCAGGGCGCAACTGCGAGTGCCGCGAATGGCGATGAAACCGCAGCAGACAACGCGACTGAGTCCGAGAGCTCTCCCGCGGTGCCTGCTGCTTCGGAGCAGAAGAACGCCGCCGTCGCCGCGTCCGCCACAACGCTTTCGAGCGAGGCCAAGGTCTTCATCCAGGACACCAAGGATAAGGACAGCTCCTATTCCACGAAGTCGGGCGCGCTCAGCGCGGGCGACACGCTCTGGGCAAATATGTACGATGAGGTCGAGGACGACTGGTACGGCACTTCGACTGAGTCCGTTGCCAATCCCGGCACCTGGACTTACACCTGGCTCGCCGGCACGACCAGGGCCAGCAGCAATGTCGCCGACTACACCGAGGTCGTAGGCCACGAGCAGTCGCTCACCGTCACCGCCGCGATGGAAGGCAAATACTTCATCTGCAAGGTAACGGTTGATGGCAAGGACTACTATGGTCCGTCCGTTTCTTCCGGCTCGGGCATCAATGCCAACTACATTCCTGGCCCCGTGCTGGGCGCCGGTCAGATGGAGCTTAACAGCGTCAAGCTGAATAGCGACACGTCGAGCATAGGCGATACCCTGACGGCGACTCCGTACATAAGCTATTATCAGCAATCCCCCGCCGATGCCAAGGTCACCTACACGTGGTCCGCATCCACCTCGCAGTACTCGGGATTTACCAAGATCGAGGGCGAGACGGGCGCTACGCTCGTGGTGGGCGACGACCTTGAGGGTAAGTACATCAGGGTCGAGGCCAACGCTGGCGTCAACACGGTGAACAAGACCACTTCCAGCAAGGTCAAGCAGGCCGGTGCGGTCGAGATTTCGGCCGTGTCCATCGTTAACACCAAGGACAACACGAGCGTCTTTACGGTGGGGGATACCGCTAAGGCCCGCGCCAAGGAGAAGGGCGGCGCGTACGGCGCGTTCGTCGACGCGGACAAGCTCAACTTCCAGTGGCAGAGCTCTGACACCAAGAGCGGCGCGTATACCGATATCGCGGGCGCCACGGGTGAGACCCTCGAGCTTACCGACGCTTTGGGTGGCAAGTACCTCAAGTGCAAGGTGTCCTCGAAGATCGGCTCTTCGAGCTTGACCAACTCGACGGGCGCTCTCGTTGCTGCCGCCGGTTCAATTAATGTCACGAGCGTGACCATGAGCCCGACTTCGGGCAAAGTCGAGGTTGGTTCCACGATTACGGCGACCGCCAAGGCGGGCTCCACCGACGTTACCTCCGACTCGCATGTCACGTGGCGGTGGTACAAGGGCAAGTCGAATACCGCCAGCTCGTGCAACACGCCTATCGAGGGTGAGACCGGTAACACCCTGACGGTGACCGCCGCCCTTAAGGGCTACTACGTCGTGGCCAAGGCCAACGGCGGCTATGGCGAGCAGAAGCCGTACTATGCGGCGGGTCCTGTCTCCGTCGCTGGCCAAGTTGAGCTTTACGACGTGCAGTTCGAGGGCTCTCCCGCCACCAACGGTGTACGTGTGGGCGATACGCTCAAGACTAAGGTGCGCAAAAAGGACGGCTCCAACTATCACTATATCGACCGCACCGATAATGTGACCTACCAGTGGCAGTATGCAAACAGCAGCTCGAGCTACGACTCCGCCTATACCGATATCCCCGGTGCTACCGAGGCCACCTATACCGTTGACGCCGCCTATGCCGGCAAGTACCTGCGCGTGAAGGTGACGAGTGAAAACACCGTTTCCAGCACGCAGAAGAAGAGCTCCTACGGCGGCACGCAGTCCGTTGCCCCGCTCGGCCCCGTGACGCTCAAGGGCCAGTACAAGCTGGCGGGCATTGAGCTTGCCGATAAGAACGTTACGCTGAGCGTGGGTTCAAAGATCACGCCGAGCGTGCAGGTTCCGGGCAGCTGGTCGGGCTCGACCAAGGACGTGCCCGACGATGCCGAGCTCACTATGGCGTGGTATGCCAAGGGCGAGGGCGATGCCGATTGGACCGAGCTTACCGACGGCATCGATACGACCGATGGCAGCCTGACCATTTCGGACGCGCTTGTTGGCAAGCGCATCAAAGTTACGGCGAACGCTCTCGACAACACGGTTGAATGGGTTTCGTCCGACAGCGTTACCGCGGCGGGGGAGTATAACCTGCTGCGCGTGATTGCCAACCCGCAGATTAATAGCGATTCGACCCATCTCGTCTCGGGCGATAGCGTTAAGGCGACGGCGCAGGCCAAGCGCGCCGACGGTTCGACCACCAACGGTATCGACGTCACCGGTCAGGCGACTGTTGCCTGGTATGCGGCGGACGATGCGAAGGCTCCGGAGGCCGACTGGACGCTGCTGTCTGATATGTCGGGCGCCGAGGCGACTGTCTCGGCTTCTGCCGCGGGCAAGTATCTGAAGGCTGTCGCCACGAGCGGCAGCTCGACGGTCGAGCTCGTCTCTGCCAACCCCGTGATCGCCGCAGGCTCTCTTGAGGCCGCAGTTCAAAAGCTCAACGATGCCAATAAGCAGATCGTTGTTGATTACAGCGCCAAGGGCGGCAACGTCAACGATGTTCTGAAGGCGCAGCTTGCCGATCTGGGATTTACCGATATCGACGTCAAGATCTCTGAGGGCGGCGTTGCCTTTAAGGCTGAGGATGACAAGGCCACGGTCGGTATCTCCGACGCCCAGGATAAGACCAACGGCGATGTGACGTTCTTCTACATCGATCCCAACGACTACACCGGTTACAACATCGACGGTCTGCGTAACGCCGATGTGGCGTTTGAACTATCGCGCGATGGCAAGACCGAGTATTATCTGCCCAACAAGTCCGTGCAGGTTGCTTGGGACGAGGCTCGCGTTCAGCAGATGCTCGACGATGCCGCCGAGCAGGTTGCCATCGGTTACGCCGCAGGCGATTCGGCTGAGTCCGTCACGTCCAACCTCACACTTCCGTACCGCGCGGGCTCCAAGAGCAAGTTCGAGGTTGAATGGAAGAGCTCCGACCGCGATGTCATTTGGCCGTCCGGTTATGGCTGGGACGACTACACCGGCAAGGTGACGCGCGTTTCGAGCGATCGCGCTGTTACGCTGACCGCGACCGTTTCGTTTGTGAACGGCGGCCCGAGCGATATCGAGGGCTCGCACGACTTCACCGTGACCGTCAAGGGCGATCCCGAGAAGGTTGCCGCCGACAAGAAGGCGCTCCAGGAGAAGGTCGATGCGGCCTTTACCTACGACAACATCAAGTACTCCGGCACCGAAACGGTTGCCAACAAGGATGGCCTGACCGCCGACCTGCAGATGCCGCGCACGAGCACGCTCAATATCGACGGCAAGTACTACAAGGTTGAGTACTCCGCCAGCACCGATGACATCACGTTCAACGGTTACAAGGGCACGGTCTACCAGCCGCTGCCCGGAGCCAAGGCTGCAAACACCAAGATCACCCTCACGGTGACCGACAAATCGAACGCCGAGGTCACGGCTAGTAAGACCCTCGACTTCGCCATTACTCCACAGGACCAGGGCGAGCTCGATACCGAGCTTTCTCTTATGGAAAAGGCGAAGGCCGGCTATGCTGCCGCCATTCTGAATGGCCAGGACGCCAATGCCGTTTCGGCCGACATGCACGCGTTCCAGAAAGCGTATCTGGATGCTGACGGCAACCTTGCCTGGAGCTACAACAAGACGACGACCGATTCGACGTCCCTTGGTATTGTTCCGGTGGATTTGCCTGGCTATGACGCGATGTCCGGGCAGGATTGGCGTCTGTTTAAGTCGAGCAACAGCTCTATTGTCTCCGCAGAGAATCTCAAGGTCACGCAGCCGCAGTACAACACGAAGGTTGTCGTTTCCTCGCGCCTGACGAGCGAGAAGTACGCTCGCTATGCTGAGCGCTATCCCGACAATGCCACGTATGCCAAGCTTGCCAACCAGGACGTATCGGCAAAGATCACGGTTCTGGGCACGAGCGGCCAAAATAGTCCCGAGGTTACGGCGACATGCTCCGTCATTGGCATCGATGCCAAGGGCAAGCAGCAGACGTGGGCTGCCGCCTCGCAGTACACGCTCAAGAATGGCTCGACTGCCGCCGATCTTTCCGAGGAGCTCTTTAAGCAGGCCGGCCTCAAGGCCGACTACGATCCCAACGGCGCTTGGGGCTGGGTGCTCAACTCCATTACGTCGCCTTTCGAAGCCGATCGCACCCTTGCATACGACCATGCTACGGGCGCCTATTGGCAGCTGTTCATCAACGGCGTTGCGGCGTCGGTTGGCGCTGACAAATACACTCTCGAAGCGGGCGACTCTGTCGTCTGGTGCTACTCGAAGTACGGTGACACTGCGCCCACCGACCAGCTTTCGGTAAGCTGCACCGTTATCGGCCAGGATGCTTCAGGTGCTCAGCAAACGTGGGCTCAGCCTACGACCGCGCTGGTGGAAGAGGGCGCAACTGCTGCCGATCTTTCCGAGCAGGTCTTTAAGCAGGCCGGTATTGGCGCCGACACGGGCAAGGGCTCGTACGGTTGGTTCCTCAATTCTCTGACGTCACCGTTCAATAAGAACGTGACGCTTTCGACCGAGCAGGTTAACGAGAGTACCTGGAAATACTGGCAGTTCTTTGTCAACGGCAAGAAGGCCAATGTCGGCGCAGGCAACTACACGCTCAAGGCCGGCGATGAGATTACCTGGGTCTATGGTTCCGATGGCACCATGCCCGGTCAAGTTTCTGTCTCGATGGAGATCATCGGCAAGAAGGGCGATAAGGCACAGCGCTGGACCGATCCTTCGACGCAGGTGTTTGTTGAGGGCACGACGATAAAGGACGCCACTGCCGCCTACTTTGATGCTTTGGGCATTGAGTCCGTGATGCTCAATGATGGGGGCTATTGGAATGTCCATAGTCTCGTGTCCCCGCTTGATGGCGCCAAACTGACGGGCTCCTGGTCGTTCTTTGTTAACGGTGTTCCCGGACCCCAACTCGATAGTGACTACGTTGTCAAATCGGGCGACACGATCGTCTGGGCTTATGCTGCTGGCGATACGGTTCCCAATCCCGACGAGGTCGTAGTCAATCCGAGCGCCCCGCGTCCGTCCGGTTGGAAGTCCGATTGGGATGGCAAGTCCAATGCGGCGGTCGAGAACGTTTCGACGCCTACGGGTGCGCTAGCGAGCTCTTGGACGTTCGATTGGAAGGCGTATTCTGGTTCGTCGTATCCCAACGCGAGTGAACCTATCGTCGTGAACGGCAACGTGTATCTTGCCGTCAACAAGCGTTTGCTAAAGATTGACGCCGAGTCGGGCAAGGTCCTTGACGAGTCGAATCTTAAGGCTGCGGTCGGTTACACCTCGCGCCCGATTTATGCGAACGGTTTGGTTATCGTTCCGCTTGACGGCGGTGCGGTCCAGGCCCTGACGGCTGACGCGCTCACAACGGTTTGGGTCACTGACTCCGTGAACAAGACTGCTCAGTCGAATTCTCAGCTGACGGTTGATGGCAATTACCTCTATGTCGGCACCGTTGATGTCGACTATGGAAAGGGTACGTACAATAACGGTCATCTGACGCGTATTAATATCCTGACCGGCGCTGTTTCTTGGCAGCATGTCAATGCCGACGAGGGTTATTACTGGACAGGCGCTACAGTGGGTGATGACTTTGTCCTGGTTCCCACCAGTGCTGGTACCGTCGAGATGCTCAGCAAGTCTTCGGGCGATGTGCTCGGCAGCGTTTCGGTTGGAGCGATTGTCAACTCCACCTGCGTGCTTTCGGATGATGGCAGCCATGCCTATCTGATTTCGCGCGACGGCAAGCTGCACGTGTTGGCGATTTCTGATGGCGACTCACGCGATGCGGATGCCGCTTCGCGTATTACCGAGGAGCGTGTGGTCGACCTTGGCCTTACGGGATGTGGATGCGTGCCTACGACGTATGATGGCAAGCTGATTGTCGGTGGCGAAGCCAATGGCAGCGCGGCGCTCGCTATCATTGATCTGAACAAGGACTTTGCTACGACGCTGATCACGACGGCAGACGGCTCCCAGCTGACGGCTGGCACTCTTGGTGGCATTAAGGGCGCTCCGCTGGTGAGCACTCAGGTAGATGGCACGTATGTGTACTTTACGGTTAACTACGGTGAGACCTCTGATTTCGTTAACTACACCTCAGGCGGTGGCGTTTATCGCTACAAGCTGGGCGATGCCGAGGCATCTGGTGTGTTTAGCGCGACGGGGCACTATAACTGTTGCGACTCGCCGATCGCGTGTGATGCCAAGGGCAACCTGTACTACATCAACGACTCTGGCGCGTTGTTTAAGCTGAACGCTGGCATGAAGGTCTCGTTTAACACTGGCGAGGGATCCAAGGTCGATTTCCAGACCACGGCTGCCAACGGCTCTGTCACTAAGCCTGCCGATCCGACGCGCGAAGGGTATACCTTCGCTGGCTGGTATACCGATGAGGCTTACACGGAAGCGTACAAATTTGACGCTGCGGTGACGGCTGATATGACGCTGTATGCTAAGTGGACCAAGAATGCCGTTAACCCTGGCGGCAATGGCGACTCTGGTTCCAACGGTGGCAATGGCGGATCCAACGGCGGCTCGGGTAATGCCGGTGCTGGTTCTGGCTCCGGCAGCGGCACAAACGGCCAGCAGACTGGCGGTGCTGTTGCTCCGGGCCAAAAGCCGGTGTCCACCACGACCAAGACCGAGACCAAGGACGGCAAGGATTCCAAGAAGGATTCCGGCAAGGGCGACCAGAAGGACAGCAAGAAGTCTGACAAGAAGTCCAGCAAGTCCAGCTCCAAGTCCGACACGGGCTCGTCTGCTGCGGCCACTGCCAAGAAGTCCGCTGAGGCTCCTGTGCAGCAGTTTGGCTTCAATCCGCTTGCCATCGTTGGCGTTGCGGCCGGCGTGATCGGGCTTGCTGTCATCGGCGTGTTCGTGTTTACCAAGCGTCGGTAGGTGAGGGCTATGTCCAATAAGCCACAGGACGCCGACTCCAAACAACCCGACTCGTCGTTCATTCAGCTCGACGATGCAAAGCAAAAGGGCGCCGCTTCGGCGGCGTCCGCCCCTCGGCGCAAGGTGCTTGTTGGCGCCCTGACGGCCGGCTGCATCGTTTTGATCGTTGTGTCGCTGGGTTTTGTCTATCCCTCTGACGGCAGTGCATGGTCCATCGATTGGATTGCTCAGGCCGTGACAGGGGGGAGCGTCGTTGCAAAGGATGCGTCGGTTTCCGGCTCGACTACCGCTTCGGGTAAGGCTGCGTCCAAGGACTCAAAATCTTCGGATGATGCGAGCTCTGGGTCCAAGGATTCGGGCGAATCCGACTCCAAGGACGATTCCGAGTCTTCGGACAAGAAGTCGGACAAGGACTCGAAAGAGAAGAAGTCCGAAGGCAAGGGTGGTAAGAAGTCCAGCAACACGCCTGCCGGACAGGGCTCGGAATCTGCTGGTGGAACGAGCTCTTCTGGCGGATCTTCCACGGGCGGCGGCTCGGTGTCTGGCGGTGGGTCTGCATCCAACGGCGGCAGCGCCTCTGCTGGCAATCAGGGCGGCTCGCAGCAGCCTGACTATGCCACAGTGACGGTCTCGGTTACGTCGAGCGCCGTGGGCAATCCTGTGTCTTCTAGTGGCACCTTCACCTTTAACAAGGGCGCTACGGTCTACGATGCCCTGTGCGCCCTAGGGCTTTCCGTGAATGCGCGCGGCACGTCGTACGGCACGTATGTCGCCGCTATCGGCGGCCTAGCCGAGATGGAGCACGGCGCCAAGAGCGGCTGGATGTACTCCGTTAACGGCACAGCGCCCATGACGGCCTGCAGTAACTACGTTCTCTCCAATGGCGACACCGTCGTGTGGTATTACGTAACGGGCTAGAGGCCTCGACATAGCACGCCAAACGGGCGGTTCGGACAAACATCCGGGCCGCCCGTTTTTCATGCGAATGGGACTGGCTCGCCCGGTCTCTCTGCAAACAAAAAGCCGGCTGGAACGTGAATTCCAACCGGCTGCGAAGCGAGATTATGTTGGGCCGTCTACGACTGTGCGCCTTCGAGGAAGAAGCGGCGGCTAAAGTAGTTGTACCAGGTGACCAGGAACGTGGCGATGGCCTTCATGGCCTGGTAGCCGATGCTCAAAAACGTGACGCCCACAAACATGTACAGGTCGTTGAGGCCCAAACCAATCACCGACAGGATGGTGAAGATCGTGAACTCGCGCTTGCGGCTCATGCCCTCGCGGTGGTCGAACACGTACTTCATGCTGAGCCAGTAGTTGACCACGACGGACGTGATAAACGAGATCGTGGTGCTCATCAAAAAGTCGAGATGGAACAGCTCGACGAGCGCAATGAGCATGCCCCAGTCGATGCCAAAGGAGATAAGTCCCACGACAGCGAACTTGAGGAACTGCTTGGTATGAGGTTGTGCCAGTGCCTTGCGCACGTAATCACATCCAATGCGTTGACGAATCGAGCAGAGGATACTTTAGAGCTTTTGCATGGGAAACGTAAGGTCTTTGCCAAGAACTATACGAACTCGTCAAATTTGCAAGAGACAATCCGCAAACGTCGCAAATCCATCCGTAAACGAGCAAGGCCCACGAACAACGCAGCGCTCGACGTACGTCGTCCGTGGGCCCCGTAGTGCAACGAGGAGGCTGGGCTACTTGGTTTCGTCTCCCTCCAGGAAGATCTTTCGGGTCACAAAGTTGTAGACCATAACAAGCGCGGTGGCGCAAATCTTGGCGATATTGGCCTCGAGCCCCAGGCCGGCGTTGAGCGCCAGCACGATGCCGTCGTTGAGAGCCAAGCCGATCACGGACAGCACGACAAAGATAATGAACTCGCGGCGGCGGCTCATGCCCTCCTTGTGCGCAAACACGTACTTCATGCTCGCGACGTAGTTAAAGATGAGCGAGACGATAAAGCCGCTGGTGTTGGCGATCAGGATGTTAAGGCCCAGACCGTAGTGGAGCAGATTCATGATGCCAAAGTCGATGACCGTGGCGACGACGCCGACGACGCCAAACTTCATGATCTGCGCAAGGAGCTTTTGCATGGTACCTGCCTTAGGGTGGCGCCGGAGCGCCGCGGGGATGACGAACTCAGCAAGTTTAGCCAATCCCCGCAGGCGGGGCTAGGCGCGCTCCTCGATAGCACCGTTTCTATATGCATCGAGCAGTTGGCGTAGGTCCTGGATCTGGCTGCGGATCTTGGCACCGGTATCGGTGTCGCTCACCATGCGGCGACGGTCGGCCTGGTCAAAACGGTTGGTCTCGCTCTCGATGTCCACGTTGCGCGTGAGTGCCTCGGCAACCGTGGTAAAGGCCCGGTGCGACTTGAGGCGGCAGCCGCGTGAGCTCGAGATAAGCGTGTAGCCGGCGATACCCGTTTTGGGATGATAGGCGCGACAGAAACCGCCATCGATGACCAGCAGCTTGCCCTCGGCGCGGATGGGCTGCTCGCCCTTGGTGGTCTTGACGGGCGTATGGCCATTGATGATGTGACCGGTCGGCGAACATGCCATGGGGGCAACGCCGAACTCGCGCATGATGTCGTCGCAGACCGAGGGCGACTTGGTTAGCGTAAAGTACGGGTCCATCGGCTCGACCCAGGTGCTCTTATCGGCGATATAGGCGCGCTCAAAGGTACGCACCAGGCGTCCACTGGCGGGTGAGTTAAAGCCGATCCACAGGTACCACATCCAGTCGAGGGCGTCGCGGTCGCCCACGCGCCAGGCGCGGCGGGCGATGCGGTCGCAAAAATCGAGATAATCGCGGCCGGCGTGCCAGGCACCCAGGCAGTTCATGCTGCTAAAGGTGCCGTCTTCGTTGAGCGGCACGCAGCCATGGAACAGCAGATTGCCGTTGGTGACCTTGTACATCGAGCCGTGGGTGTAGAGGAAATCGATATGGCGATGCAGGTGATCGGCGGTGACAAACTCGGACACGAGCTTGTCGATGATGTGTTGCTCCTGGGGCGTGAGCGTGTAGGGGTCCGTCGGGTCGACGGTGGGGAAGTCGTTGGTCGGGAGCGGCCACACGCTGCCGTCGGCGAGCGTGACCGTGCCGGTGTCGTGGTCGATCTTGTCGAGCAGCAGGCGGTTGGTCATGTCGAATTCGGGGTGGCGCTGGATAATCTGGCCCTCGAGCTTAAAGAGCAGGACGTTGATGGCCTTGATCAGCGGGGTGATGGTCTCACCGGCGGTGTAGGTGGCATCGGCAAAGGCGACGAGCTCGCGCAGCGAGATGCCGTAGTCGTTCTCGAGGATCTCGTAATTGTCGTAGCGCAGGTTGTTGCGCAGCACCGTGGCGATGCAGGCGGGCTCACCGGCCGCAGCGCCCATCCACAGTAGGTCGTGGTTGCCCCACTGAATGTCGAGCGAATGATAGGTGAGCAGGCGGTCCATAATCTTGGCAGCGCCGCCGCCACGGTCGAAGATATCGCCCACCAGGTGCAGGTGGTCGACGGCGAGGCGCTTGATGAGCGAGGCGAGCGACTCGATAAAGTCGTCGGCGCTGGCGGTCTCTAGGATGGACTCCACGATGCGCTCGTGATAACGCACGCGATAGTTGTTCTCGTCCGGATGCGTGTGCAGCAGCTCGTCGATGATGTAGGCGTAATCGCGCGGGATGGCCTTACGCACCTTGGAGCGCGTATAGCGGCTCGAAAGCGAGCGGGCAACCATGATGAGCTGGTCGAGCATGGTCTTGTACCAGGTGGGGGAGTCCTCGCGCCGGCTGCGGACAAGCTCGATCTTCTCGCGCGGGTAGTAGATGAGCGTGCACAGCTCGCCCTTTTCGTCAAAGGAGAGCGTGTCGCCAAAGATCTCGTCGACATGTTCGCGCACGACACCCGAGCAGTTGTTGAGGATGTGCATAAAGGCTTCGTACTCGCCGTGCACGTCGCTCATAAAATGCTCGGTGCCTTTGGGCAGGTTGAGAATGGCCGAGAGATTGATGATCTCGGTAAACGCGGATTGCTCGGTAGGAAATTGTCTCGACAGCAGGCGCAGATACTTAAAGTCTTGCGGGTTGCGATCGAATGCGACCATGAAACACCTTCCGATGGGGCTGGTAAAACTGATAAACAGCGTCAAACGTTTATCAGTATGCGCCGCTTTTGTTTCGATTTTGCGCCGGCGGCTGAATTGTCGGCTGAACGGTTTGGTAAATCGATTTAGTTGAGGTTGATGTGTCGGTTGGGTGGAGACGAAGGGGGTGATTTTGCCCATATGGGCCCATAGCGGGGATGGGGGTGTTCATGATAAAGA
Source organism: uncultured bacterium (assembly GCA_905215815.1). Classification (GTDB taxonomy): domain Bacteria; phylum Actinomycetota; class Coriobacteriia; order Coriobacteriales; family Coriobacteriaceae; genus Collinsella. Next base: position 20,055 of record CAJMRN010000019.1, read on the forward strand.
TATTCAATGCAAATGGTTCGAATTGGTAAATAGTGGACATATGTACCGCATTTAGGCTCACTGTGCGATAATTTGCGCAACAATGAGTAAGGAGCCTCATATGAGTGATTTTGTCCTGACCTGTGAATCCGCCGCCGACCGAACCCGTGAGTTCTTTGCGTCGCGCAATATTCCTGTCGTGTGTTTTCATTACGAGATCGACGATGTTGTCTATACGGACGATCTGTATCAGTCGATTACGCCGGACAAGTTTTTTGCCCAGATTGCCGCGGGCGCCATGCCCAAGACGTCTCAGGTGAGCGTGGGTGAGTACGAGGAGTTTTGGGAGCCGTTTGTTGCCGAGGGTAAAGACGTGCTGCACCTGACGTTGTCGTCGGGTATTTCGGGTACGTATGGTTCGGCTTGCGTTGCGGCACAGATGCTCGCGGATCGCTATCCCCAGGGCGGCAAGGTGCGTGTCATCGATTCACTGGGGGCGTCTTCGGGCTTTGGCCTATTGCTGGAATATGCCGCCGACGTTCGCGATAGCGGCGCTTCGCTCGATGAGACGGCCGCTTGGATTGAGGAGCATAAACTCAACCTGCACCACTGGTTCTTCTCGACCGATCTGTCGAGCTACCTGCGTGGCGGTCGCATTTCGGCCGCGAGCGCGATCATCGGCACGGCGCTTAAGATTTGCCCACTTATGACGGTAGATTGCGAAGGTGGGCTGTCGCCACGTGAGAAGATCCGCACCAAGAAACGCGCGATATCCGAGATGGCCAAGACCATGATGGCACACGTGCAGGATGGTGTGGATTATTCGGGTAAGTGCATCTTGTCCCATTCGGCGTGCCGCGAGGATGCCGAGGCCGTTGCGGCGCTGATTGAGGAACAGGTTCCGCAGCTCAAAGGCAAGATTGAAATCAATAGCATCGGTGCTCTGATCGGTTCGCACACCGGACCTGGTACGGTGGCGCTCTTCTTTATGGGCGACAAGCGCGTGGATTAACTTGGCCCATCACGTCGCTGCATGATTGCTCAAGCGAAAAAGGCCCGTCCCGTTGTTTGCGGGACGGGCCTTGCTGTTGCAGCTAGCGTTTCTTTCCGCGGAAGAAGAAACCGTGCAGCGAGGGCTTGAGTCCGCGGTTGGCGCGACGCTCCTCGATATGATCGTGGATCGAAGCGACGCGTTCGATGACTTCGTCGGGAATCGGCACGTCGGGATTCATGTTCTCGACCTGGCTGACCTCGGCGGCGGCGACCTGGTCGATAATGGGCACATCGTCGCGCGAGATGACGGGCGTGGCGTCTTCTTTCATCTTGCGGTAGCGCTGCATCATGTCGGTCTGCAGCTGCTGGGCCGAAGGCGGCGTCCAGATGATGGCGTTGGCGCCGGCGGCGATGGTCTCACGGATGCTCTCGGGCGTCTTGCCGCCCGGTGCGATGAGCGGCAAGTTGGGATAGTGCTCGCGCAGTTCACGCAGGACCTGGGGCGTGTTCTTGCCGGCCGCGATGTTGAGGATCTTGGCTCCGGCGCGCACTTTGGCATGCGCATCATCGTCGCAGCGAACGACCGTGGCGATGACGGGGATATCGGCGATGTTGGTGATGTGCTCGACCATCTCGGCGGTAGCGGGGGAGTTGACCCCGCAGCCCGCCGCGCCCTGCATCTCGGAGACGGCTGCCATCTGTACGGAGCGCTTGCCGGTCGTAGTTCCGCCGCCCACGCCTACAAAGACCGGGCACTCGGCGACGGTCAACAGCGCCTGCGTAATGGCGGGCTGCGGCGTGAAGGGGTAGACGGCAAACACGGCGTCGGCATTGGAGTTGCGGATGACCGCCACGTCGGTGGTGTAGATGAGCGATTTGATGCGGCGGCCAAAGAGCGTAAAGCCGCTGGCCTCCTCGATCTCATCGGGCATACGGAGGGCTGCCTTGCGCAGACGCCCGTCGATGGGCAGCGGCTCCATGGGCAAAAGGCCGTTGGGAGTTACGGCCACCTGGGGCTCAGTAAATTCGTCTGCAAGCTCAACCTCGGAGAAGTCGACCGAGGCGACGATGTCCTCGTGAACCTCGGCGGGAACATCGATGGGGGCTTGGTCGTTAGTCGCGGCAGGCGTCTCGAAGGAGCTGGTGCCGACAAAGGCGTCGACGCGCTCGTTCAAATCGTTGAGAGTATCCATGGGGGCTCGATTCTATGCGATGGTGGCTGGCAGGGTGCCGACAGCGTTGTACTTGCTAAATCGTTTGACGAGTTGATTTTTCCCCGCCGCGCCATCCGTTAGACCGAAGGACCGGCGAACGTGAAGGAGCTGTGGTGGCGGGTATTGAGGTGCTATCTTGAATGTCCCGTTTAAAAGAGAGGTGACGCGGTATGGAATTCACAGCAATGTTGGGCTCGATTGGCCTGTGTGTGGGCGCAATCGTTGCCGCCGCGATCATCTACTTGGTGGTCACGGCCATTAAGGGCAAAAGAGCCGAGCGCAAGGAACGCGAGGCGCTTAAGCAGCACCGTGACCAGCAGGACAAGCGCGCACAGAGATAGTTTGTTGAGTTTTGAATCCGTGCGCTAGCTGCGTTTTCGGATCAGGGCGATGTAGAAGCCCTCAAAGTCGCGGCTGGGCGGAATGGTCAGCGTGCCGGGCATTCCGTTGGCGACGGACGAGACGTGGCCGGCGGCGATGGCCTCGGTGAGGGCGTTGCACTCGACGCGCGGCTCTTCGCCAGCTTCCTGAGCACGGCGCGTTTCACTTTCGCTCGGCGTGCCGTCGAGGGGGATAAGCTCGCAGTCCATGTGCTTGTCGAGGGCCTCTTGCAGGGCGTCCTCGTTTTCCTGCGGCAAGATCGAACAAGTCGAATAGACGAGCGTGCCGCCCGGTTTGAGGGCTCCCATGGCGCGGTCCAGAAGTGCTCGCTGCGAGCGGGCGCACTTGCCGAGCAACTGCTCGGTGAGGCCGCGCAGACTCTTCTCGTTGCCGCTGATGACGGTGCCCGTGCCGGTGCAGGGAGCGTCGAGCAGGATGCGGTCAAAGCGGAAGAACTCGTCGAGCTCGCGTGCGTCGATGCGCATGACGGGCACGTTTTTTGCGCCTTGGCGGTGGAGGTTGGCTTCGAGCTTCTCGGCGCGGGGATTGCTCATCTCGCAGGCCGTGAGGTGTGCCTGGCCCTGGGTGAGGGCGGCGATCTGCGTCGTCTTGCCACCGGGGGCCGCGCACATGTCCAGGATGTCCTCGCCGGCTTGAGCGCCCAGGACCAACGGTGGCATCATGGACGACAGGCTCTGCAAGTAGATCTTGCCGTCGCGGTAGATGTCGAGGTCCCACAGGTCGGAAACCTGGGCCTCGGGCAGGATGAAGGCGTCCGGATACCAGGTAACGGTTTGGTGCGCGATGCCGGCCTCGTCGAGTGCGGCGGCGATGTCTTCGGCAGTCGCCTTGAGCGTGTTGGCGCGCAGCGTGACCGGGCGTGTGGCCGCAGCGCCAAAGCCTTCGATCATGAGCTCGGCATCGGAGGGGGCATAAGCACCGGCGACCGTGTCGACCATAAAGCGCGGCAGGTCGGCGGCGCAGGGAAGGGCGGCAAGCTGGTCGGAAAGCTCGGTAGCAGCAAACTGCCTAAGCTTGAGCTCGGCCTTGACCTGCTTTTTCTGCTTACGACGACGCGGCTTGGACATCCGTCTTTCCTTCCCATTCCATTACATGTCGAGTGTTGTTTTAGTACTGGCTCTCGTGCTTGCTAAAGAAGTCGAAGCGCGGGGGCAGCGGCTTCACGCGGTGCTCACCGGGCTTCTCGCCCAGGCTCTCCACGAACTCGTCCGTGGAGGCAAAGATGTTGTCCCAGCTAAAGAAGGCGACCGGATCGACGTCGAAGTACTCGCAGATGAGCTCGCAGCCGGCCGGGACGATGCCGTGCATGAGCACGGTCGCTACGCGCAGCTCGGTAAAGGCGTCGACGAGGGCCTGCGTCATGGCGGCGTTGGCTGGCTCGCCCTCGAGCTTGTTGGCGGCCTTGGAGGCGTCGCTCCAGCGCTTGTTGGCGGCGCGCAGGTAGTCGTCGCACACGGCGAGCGCTCGGTGCGTCTCGAACTTGTACATGGCCTGCTCAAAGGCAAGGGCGGCCTGCTCGGCAGCCTCGACCACGGCGGCAGAGGCGGCACCGGCCGGAATGCAACCGTTGCGATAGGGGCTCTCGTCGCCCTCCTTGACGGCGACGCCGTAGCCGCAAAACGCGCCGGAACATTCCGGGTGGGCTGCTTGTAGGCTTCCCAGATAGCTCTTATCGAGGATAAAGCCCTCCAGCTCGTACCAACGTCCGTCGAGAAAGACTTCGACCCAGCTGTGAAGGATTTCTTGCGGCGCGTTGCGATAGACGATGTCGGTCATGGCGCCCTTTTGCAGCTTTTTGTCGATCATAAAGCCGTGGAGCCGACAGG
>CAJMRN010000020.1 GCA_905215815.1 uncultured bacterium
GCGGACGACAAGCTGCTGGAGTACAGCACGACAGAAGAGGTAAAGAGCCTGGTGAGCCAGACGGCTGAGAACATCACGTCCGAAGTATCGAAGACCTACGCCACCACGGCGCTGGTGGAAAAGACCGGGGAAGATGCCCAGGCTGCAGCCAACGAATACACAGACGGGCAGCTGGTGCGGTACAGCACCACCGAAGAAACCAAAAGTCTGATTGACCAGCGGGCGGATGGAATCACCCAGGAAGTATCCAAGACCTATGCCACGAAATCCGAAGTGGTGGACGCCCAGAACAGCGCAGCCGCTGCAGCAGATAAGGCGGCGGACGCACAAGCCGCTGCGGATACCGCCAACGCAGAGGCCGAAGCGGCCAAAAGCAACGCGGCCACCGCACAGGCGGCTGCCGACAAAGCCAAGGTGGACGCAGCAGCGGCCCAGAAGGCTGCCGAGGAAGCCGAGAAGAAGGCCGAAGAGGCCCAGAAGAAGGCCGAAGAGGCCAAGACCGGCGCCGAAGCCGCCCGGAAGGCCGCCGAGGAGAACAACGCCGCCGCTGCCGCCGAGGCCGGTGCGTACTGCGAGGTGTCGCTCGAGCGCATGATGAGCTGTGGCTTTGGCGCCTGCAACACCTGCAATGTCGAGACGGTCGACGGTATGAAGGGCGCCTGCATGTGCGGCCCCGTGTTCGATGCTTCCAAGGTGGTGGTCTTCTAGTGGGTACTGTGAACATGGCCGTCGATTTCGGCGGCGTCAAGATGCAAAACCCCATCAACACCGCAGCCGGTACCTTTGGCTACGGTTGGCAGTTCCAGAACTTCTTCGATGTCTCCCAGCTGGGCGCCATCACCACCAAGGGTTGTGCTGCCGAGCCCTGGCCCGGCAACCCCGCGCCCCGCATGGCTGAGATCCCGGGCGGCATGATCAACTCCGTGGGCCTTCAGAACCCCGGCGTGGCTGCCTTTGCCCGTGAGTCCGGTCCGTGGCTCGAGCAGCTCTCCAAGGACGGTTGCCAGGTCATCTGCCAGGTCGCCGGTCACTCCGTCGAGGAGTTTGTCCGCGCGCTCGAGATGTATGTCGAGCTGTGCCCCTGGGCTGCCGGCTACGAGATCAACGTGAGCTGCCCCAATATCGCCGCCGGCGGTGCCGCCATGGGCTCCTCGCCCGAGGGCGCCTCTTCCGTCATGGCCGCCTGCCGCAAGGGGACCGACAAGCCGCTGTTCGTCAAGATGGCTCCGGTTAACGTCGCCGAGATTGCGAAGGCTCTCGAGGCCGCCGGCGCCGACGGCCTTTCGGTCATCAACTCTATCCAGGGCATGGCCATCGACGTTCACACCCGCAAGTCCCGCGTGGCCAAGCCCAAGGGCGGCCTTTCGGGCCCGCTGTGCCACCACATCGCCGTGCGCATGGTCTGGGAGGTCGCTCAGGCCGTCGATATCCCCATCAACGGTGTCGGTGGCGTCATGACGGGCGAAGATGCGGCCGAGTTTATCCTGGCCGGCGCCACCTGCGTGTCGGTCGGCATGGCCAACTTCGTCGATCCGTGCGCTTCGATTAAGATCGCACGTGAGCTCGAGGCCTGGGCGGAGTCCCAGGGCGTGAAGGACATCAACGAGCTGGTAGGTGCTTTCGAATGCTAGAGACCGATGCCCGCGACCGCGTTATCGTCGCCCTCGACTGTGACCGTGAGCGTGCGCTCGAGCTCGCCCACGAGCTTTCTGGTCACGCCGCTTGGCTTAAGGTTGGCATGACGCTCTATTACGCTGAGGGTCCCGAGATCGTCAAGACGTTCAAGGACCTGGGCTTTAAGGTCTTCCTCGATCTCAAGTTCCATGACATTCCGCATCAGGTGCGCGGTGCCGCCCGTTCTGCCTCGCTTGCCGGCGCCGACCTGCTTTCGGTCCACGGTCTGGGCTCAGGTGCTATGCTCGCTGCGTGCCGTGAGGGTGCCGAGGAGGCGCGCGAGGACCGCGCCAAGCTCGTTGCCATCACCGTGCTCACGAGCATGAATCAGGATTCGCTGGCCGAGATCGGCGTCGTCTCGCCCGTGGCCGAGGAGGCTGCCCGCCTGGCAAAGCTTGCCCAGGCCAACGGCATCGACGGCATCGTGTGCTCGCCGATGGAGGCCCATGACATGCGCGAGCTGCTCGGCCCCGACGCGCTGATCGTGACTCCGGGCGTGCGTCCGGTTGGCGCCGCCTTGGGCGATCAATCCCGCGTGGCGACGCCCTCCCAGGCTATCGAGCGCGGTGCGAGCCACATCGTGGTGGGCCGACCCATCACCGGTGCCGACGACCCGGTTGCCGCATTTGACGCCATCGTTGCCGAGCTGGTCGAAAACGTCGCCTAATAGATTCCCTCAAGTCACCACTTTTGGGTCTCATTAGCACAAATTAGCCCCTGTGCCTGCGAAAACTTTCCCATCCTTTGTGTGGAATCGCAGGTCAGGGGCTTAACTTTGACCTCCGTATATTGCACTTTTCGCAGGTATCGTCTAACCTATGGAGCCGTCGATTGGGCATTTAGTGCGTTTGACGTGCTAAAATGCCAATTATTGAATCAGATATAACCCAACTATTTGGAGGTTCGAATGGCACTCCCTCAGCTTACCGACGAGCAGCGCAAGCAGGCTCTTGAGAAGGCTGCCGCCGCACGTCACGCTCGCGCTGAGCTTCGCGAGCAGATCAAGAAGGGCGAGAAGTCCCTCGAGTCCGTGCTCAACTCCGATGACCCCATCGCTTCCCGCATGAAGGTTTCCACCCTCATCGAGTCTCTGCCCGGTTATGGCAAGGCCAAGGCCGCCAAGATCATGGAGGAGCTCGGCATCTCCGCTACCCGTCGCGTCCAGGGCCTCGGCGTCCGTCAGCGCGAGCAGCTTCTCGAGCAGCTGACCAAATAAGTGAGCGCTCAGGATTCAAAGCTCTTTGTGATTTCTGGACCGTCAGGTGCAGGCAAGGGCACGCTCGTCACTCGTGTGCGCGAGCGTCGCTCGAACCTGGGCCTGACGGTTTCGGCTACCACTCGAGCACCACGCAAAGGTGAGGTCGACGGCGTCAACTACTTTTTCCTGACGCACGAGGAGTTCGACCGCCGCGTGGCAAACGGTGAGTTTGTTGAGTGGGCTGAGGTCCACGGCAACTGCTACGGCACGTTGGTGAGCGAGGTCACATCCAAGCTCGCCTCTGGCTCGTCTCTGATCTTGGAGATTGATGTCCAGGGCGCCCTGCAGGTCAAGGAGCGTTTCCCCGAGGCCGTGTTGATCTTTATCAAGCCGCCTTCGCTCGAGGTGCTTCGCGATCGCCTGGTCGGTCGCGGTACCGAGACGCCCGAGACGATTGAGCTGCGTATGGCAAACGCCGCCGATGAACTTGCCCTTGCCGACCGCTACGACGACGTCGTGGTGAATGACGATCTCGACCGCGCGACCGATGAGCTCGTTCGCGTTCTCGATATGCATGAAAGGATCTGAGGTCCGTGTCCGTTGTAAAGCCTTGCATTGACGATCTTCTGGAGAAGACCGATCACAACCGCTTCCTGCTCGCCTCGCTTGCCTCTAAGCGCGCCTGCGACATTAACAGCATGCTGCGTGGCCAGCACAACCGTGTGCTCGCCGTCCAGGATGTCGACGACATCACCATTGCGCTCTCCGGCGCCGATACCATCTCGATGGCTATGGACGAGATTGTCGACGGCGATATCTCCTACGACGAGGTCCGTTACGAGAAGGCGCTCGGCCACAAGGTTGCTGAAGCCTAAATGGCAGCCCGCGTCTGCCTGGTCCACTATCACGAGGTTGGACTGAAGGGCAAGAACCGCGCACATTTTGAGCATATCCTCATGGATAACATCAAGGCGGCCTTGGCCGCCTTTTCCGTGAATGCCGTGTCTCGAATTTCCGGTTATATCCTCGTGACCTTTAACGAGCATCAGGCCGACGAGGCGGCGCGCGTCATTCGCACCGTCCCCGGCGTTGCCCGCGTGTCCCTGGCATATCACACGAACCGCGACCCGCAGGAGTACTGCGCCGCCGCCGTGAAGGCGCTGCGCGAGTTTGGTCCCTTCGAGTCGTTTAAGGTTCACGCCAAGCGTTCGAACACCGACTATGAGCTCACCTCGATTGATATCAATCGGCAGGTAGGCGAGGTGCTGTGCGAGGCGTTTCCCGATAAAAAGGTCCAGATGCACGACCCCGACGCGATGGTGCACGTGCTGGTGGTCCAGGGTAGCGTCTATGTGTATGCGCGCTCTGAGCGCGGTGTGGGTGGCCTTCCGGTGGGGTCTGCCGGCAAGGTCGTGACGCTGCTGTCGTCGGGTATCGATTCCCCGGTGGCGACCTGGATGCTCGCGCGTCGCGGCGCGGTGTGCGTGCCGGTACATTTCTCCGGTCGTCCGCAGACACCCGATACGAGCGAGTATTTGGTGCAGGACATCATCCGTGCGCTTGAGCCGGGTGTCCAGATCGGCCGCCTGTATGTGGTGCCGTTTGGCGACTGCCAGCGTGAGATTTCGGTCACCTGCCCCAGCAACCTGCGTGTGATCATGTATCGCCGCATTATGTATTCGGTTGCCGAGCGCATCGCGCATATCGAGGGCGCCAAGGCCATTGTGACGGGCGAGTCGCTTGGTCAGGTTGCCTCCCAGACGCTTGAGAACATCATGGCCGTCAACGAGGCCGTGAAGATTCCCGTGTTCCGTCCGCTCATTGGTTCTGATAAGCAGGAGATCATCGCGCGTGCCCAGGAGATCGGCACGTTTGATATCTCGACCGAGGCTGCTCCCGATTGCTGCACGCTGTTTATGCCGCGCCGTCCCGAGACGCACGCTAAACTCGATGCCGTGCTTGAGGCGTGGGAGCTGTTCGATCACGAGGAGATGATTGAGCGTTTGCTCAAACAGACCGAGTATATTGACTTCGAGAGCAACACGTATAAGGCCCCTAAGACCTTAAAACGCAAACATTCCGAGCTCGCTCCACGTGAGATTTACCAAGATCACGAATAATATTGTGTATAGACCGGCGGTGATTTTGCATCGTCGGTCTTTTTCTATCTGGGCATTAGGCGACAAACGGTTCATCTGTCGACGTCTGCCTGAATAAATGGACACTTTTCAGCAAGGTTTTGGTCAGCTTTTGGTTTGACCGTGGAAACTGGTGTGGGCGTGCGGAGTCTGCGGCGCTCGTTTCCTGACACGATGGTGTTGGGAGGTGTTTGCTATGGCGCAGCGCGAGCAACACGAACGGGTTAAACGGATGGACCGCTGGGCAGAAAAGCTGCTCGGCCATAAGGCGGTGGTCGTGGCGATTCTGGTTGCCATTGCCGCTGCGAGTGGCCTGGCGATGGCAAATTTTGGTGGCCATTCCAGCAACGTGTCGTTTGAGCGTAGTGACGAGGCAGGCGCCTCGGATGTGCGAGGGGACGGGGATGTGTCACCTGATGATGCCGATGAGTCGTCTGCCAAGAGTTCTTCTGCCGCCGAGGTGTACGTCGATGTGGATGGCGCCGTTGTGAGGCCTGGCGTGTACCGGCTCAAAGGCGGAGCGCGGGTATCCCAGGCAATCGATGCTGCCGGAGGGCTTACGGCCGAGGCGGATGTGACAGGGCTTAATCGTGCGTCCAAGATCACAGATGGTCAAAAGATCTATGTGCCGACGGTGGGGGAGCAACAAGCGGCTGTGGCGGTCGGCGGGGCCGAAAGCGGTGCTGCCACGACTCCTGGTGCGGGGTCTTCGTCGGGGCTCGTGAACATCAATACGGCAAGTGCGGCGGAGCTGCAGACGCTTTCGGGCATCGGGCCTTCTATGGCCCAGTCAATTATCGACGAACGGACGCAAAACGGGGCCTTTGCCTCGGTTGATGACCTTATGCGCGTATCGGGGATCGGTGAGAAGAAGCTCGCCAAAATCAAAGATTGCATCTGCGTATGAGTGCGACCGAGCGCGAGCATGTGATGCCACCGCGGCCCTTGATGCCGTGGACGATGGTCCTTTGTGCCGGTTTGTGTGCGAGCTGTGGCTTGGTGCTTAACGTGGCAGCCGATGTGCTGCTGGGAGAGCGGGCAGCGCCCGTTATATTGCTTATGGCCATTCCCGTTGCGGCTGCGGCGTGCATCGTATTGGCTCGGTCCTGCATGCGTCTTGTGCGATGGAAGCGATGGCTGTATGCCGCGGCTCTCGGCCTCGTGGCGGGGGCGGTCGTGTCCGCTGGTTGGGCGATAGGGGCGCTGCGCGCTTCGAGGGCATTGGATAATCGGGCTGCGAGCAGTCTCGAATTTTATGTGCAGGGCGATCCGTCCATCAATGACGGTTCGTACTCCTATGCCTGCGATGCGTATGCGGGCGAAAAGCGCTTGGGTCAGGTACGGCTGTCGTGTGATCATGAACTCGACGCCGGTTCGCATGTACGTGCTATCGGTCGAATTTCGCGGTTTGAGAATGATGCTTATGGGCGCTCACGCGTGCTTCGGGGCGAGCTTCGAAAGGTTAAAGTCGTCCGGTTGGTATCGGTCGACGAGGGCTCTCCAGGGCCGTTGCTTCGGCTACGAAACGAGCTCCTTGCCGTTATCGCGCCCGCGACCGATTCGGCGTGCTCGCTCATTGCCGGCGTTGTCTGCGGACGCTCGTCCGAGCTGCGTGCCCAGCCGGCGGGCGATTGGTTTTCGGTAACGGGCACCGCACATCTTATCGCCGTTTCGGGCAGTCATCTTGCCATTGTGGGGTTTGTGATTGAGAGCGCCCTGCAAAAGACGCATCTCTCTCGTGGGCTGCAGCGGGGGTTGCTGGTTCTGGCCCTTGCTGCCTATTCCGTCTTTACGGGCGCCTCGCCCTCGGCCGTGCGCGCGTGCTGTATGGTGGCGGTGACGCTTGTCGCCAACGGCGCCGGACGTCGTCGGCATGGCCTCTCGGCTCTATTTTTGACCATGGCAATTTTTGTGTTGCTGCGGCCGACGGTATTGTTCGAAATGGGTTTTCAGCTTTCGTGCGCCAGTGTTTTTGCTATCCTTTGTTTTAGCCCCTACGCCACCTACGCCTTGGGCGAGCTGGGTGTGCCATCGGGCGTCGCCAGTATTTTGTCTGTCACGCTGTGCTCGCAGCTGGCGACACTTCCCGTTACGATTCCCGCATTTGAGACGTTTTCGCTCATTGCCCCGCTCGCAAATGCCGTGATCGGTCCGGTGATAAGCGTGCTGCTCGCTATATCGATTGTGCTGGTGCCCTGCTCGCTTGTGCCGCTGTTGTGTCACGGGGCGCTCGTGGTGCCCATGATTGTCGCTCGCTGCGCCCTGTTCTTTGAGCAGCTCTTTGCTGCCGTTCCGGGCGCATCCGTAAGCGTGCCGCCCGGTACACCCTTGGTATACGTGGTGCCGTTTACGCTGGCCGTCCTCTTGGTCTGGTGGCCACGCCCCTGTGCACGGCCCATGGCAGTGGGGCTGTTGTGTTTGATGCTTGCAGCGGGTGTTTCGTATGTCTATTGGGATCGATACGCACCGCCTTCGGTAACGGTCCTCGATGTTGGCCAGGCCGATGCGATTCTGGTTCGTCAGGGTGGCACCGTAGCGCTCGTCGACTGTGGGCTCGATGAGCGCGTGGTGTCGGCGTTGGTTCGCAACAATGTCCACCATATCGACGCCGTCTTCGTGACGCATTGGGACGAAGACCATTGGGGTGGTCTTCCTGATGTGCTCGATCAGTTTTCGGTTGGAACCATTGCGGTCGCGGCCGATGCGCTAGAAGGCGCGCCTGCTGAGGTTCTGAATCGCCCCGGCGTTACGTATCGGCAGGTGGCCCGCGGAGACACGGTCGATATCGGCGCATTTCGGGCTCGTGTGATGTGGCCGTTTGACACGGTGGATGGCGAGGGCAATGAGGACTCGCTTGTCTTGCTGCTCTCCTATGCTCAGGAAGGCAAGAGCCTGCGCGTGCTCCTCACCGGTGATGCCGAGCTCGATCAGGAGCGCGAGTTTGTGCAGGCGGTGGGCGATATCGATGTGCTCAAGCTGGGGCATCACGGCTCAAAAGTTTCCGTCGACACTGACCTACTGGAAACGCTTAAGCCCGAGCTCTCTATCGCGAGTGCGGGCGAGGGCAACCGCTACGGTCATCCATCCGATGCCTGCATCGATGCCGTTCGCGATGCGGGTGGCGCGTTCGCATGCACCATCGAACAGGGAGATATCACTGTCTCGCCGACTGCAACCGGTTTTGCCATGCGATGTCAGCGACCTTGATGCTGCCGTTGGCGTGGGACCAACCCGTGGGATAGAATGACACGGTACGAGCACGAGAGCCTGCGGGAGGGGAGCGCGATGTCCGAAACCGGTCTTTTGCCGGCGTATCTGATCGTCGGTACCGACGGAGTCAAACGCGACCACGCCGTCTCGCGTATGAAGGCTCGTCTGGAAAAGACGGGCATGGTCGAGTTCAACCTCGACGAGCGCGATATGACCAAAGACCCCGATATCGAGTCGATTATCGGGTCGCTTAACACCTTTCCCATGGGCAGCGAGTTTCGCCTGGTAATCCTTGACGGTTGCTCAAAACTCGTCAAAGCGATCTCCGAGCCGCTTGTTGAGTATCTGGCGAGTCCCAGCCCCACGACGGTTTGCCTCATCATCGCCGATTCGCTTGCCAAGAACACGCGCCTGTACAAGGCAATCGCCAAGATTGACAAGAAGGCCGTGATCGACTGTTCGGGCACCAAGCGCTGGGAGCTCCCGCGCCGCGTGCAGCAGATGGCGACGCAGCACGGAAAGTCCATCTCGACGGCGGCCGCCGAGGAGCTCGTTTCGCGCTCGGGTGAGAACACTCGCATGCTCGATAACGACTTGGCCAAGCTTGCCCAGATGGTCGAGGCGCCGCAAATTGAGCTTGCCGATGTGGAACGCTGGATCGTGCGCACGGCCGAAGTCCAGCCCTGGGATTTTCTCAACGCGGTCTCGGCTCGTGATATGCGCCGCTCGCTTGAGCTCTTTGGGCTGCTACCCACCAAGAGCTATGTGTGGACCTACACGCTGCTGTGCGGACGCATTCGCGAGCTTATCGTCGCCAAGGCACTCGATGCGCGTGGACAGGGCCGCGAGCTTGCCGCGACGCTCAAGCTCCAGTCTTGGCAGGTCAAGAATCACCTGACCTGGGCGCGTCGTTTTTCGATGACCGAGCTCGTTGCCGCGCTCGAGGGCGCGGTCGATGTGGAGCTCGCATTGAAGGGTTCGGCCGATTCGGAGACCGCGCTTTTGCTCTGGATTACGAACATCTTGAGAAAATCGTGATGATACCTGCCTATTTGACAAATTCATTCTATCCCTTTGAGGGGGAGCGTGCTATAGTAGGCGCTTGCATGACCTCACCGTGTCTCAGAGGTGTCATACATTTTTTGCAAGGAACTCGAAAGGAACTCCAGAAGTGGCAAACATCAAGTCTCAGAAGAAGCGTATCCGCACCAATGAGGCAGCTCGCATGCGTAACAAGGCTGTCAAGTCCGAGCTCAAGACGCTGACCAAGCACGTCCAGTCCGCCGTCGCCGAGGGCGACGCCGAGAAGGCCCAGGCTGCCCTCAAGACCGTCACCAAGCGTCTCGACATGGCTGCCGCCAAGCATGTTATCCACAAGAACCAGGCTTCCAACCGCAAGTCCGGTCTTGCCAAGCTCGTGAACAGCATCAACGCCTAAGTTGTAAATTTCACACCACACAGATTACGCGCATAAATGGAGCCTGTTTTATGGAACAGGCTCCATTTTTTGTACCGCTCGGGTAAGATAGTCCGCATGGATACTTCAATTGACATTTCCCACATCCGCAACTTCTCGATCGTTGCGCACATCGACCATGGCAAGTCCACGATTAGTGACCGCATCCTCGAGCTCACCCATACCGTCGACGAGCGCGACATGGAGTCGCAGCTGCTCGATACCATGGATATTGAGCGCGAGCGCGGCATCACGATCAAGTCCAATGCCGTTCGTGTCTCCTATGACGCCGACGATGGCGAGACGTATCAGTTCAACCTGATCGATACGCCGGGCCACGTGGACTTTACCTATGAGGTCTCGCGTTCGCTTGCCGCCTGCGAGGGTGCGGTGCTTGTCGTCGACGCCACGCAGGGCGTCGAGGCGCAGACCGTCTCCAACGCGACGCTCGCCATGAACGCCAACTTGGATATCGTGCCCGCCATCAATAAGATCGACCTGCCGTCGGCACACCCCGACGAGGTCAAGACCGAGATCGAGGACGACCTGGCGATCCCTGCCGACGATGCCGTATGCGTATCGGGCAAGACCGGCGAGGGCATCCACGATCTGCTGGAGTCCATCGTCTTTTTGATCTCTCCGCCCAAGGGCGATGCAAACGCGCCGCTCAAGGCGCTCATCCTGGACTCGTATTTTGATGAGTACCGCGGCGTCGTTGCCACGGTCCGCGTGTTTGACGGCTCCATCAAAAAGGGCGACACCCTCCTTATGATGCAGGCAAAGGGTGACTTTTTGGTCGATGGCGTGGGCGTCAAGCGTCCCGCCGAGACACCAGTTGACGCGCTGACGGTCGGCGAGGTGGGCTACGTGGTCACGGGCCTGAAGGACCCCGAGGCCGTGCGCGTGGGCGATACCCTTACGTGGGCGTCGAATCCCTGCCCCGAGCCGCTTCCCGGCTACCGTGAGGCCAAGCCCATGGTCTACACGGGCCTGTTCCCGATCGACAACAAGGATTACGAGAACCTGCGCGACGCTCTCGATAAGCTGCATGTCAATGACCCGTCGTTGGTGTGGGAGCCCGAGACTTCGGTGGCGCTCGGCTTTGGTTTCCGCGTTGGCTTCTTGGGCCTGCTGCATATGGAGGTCGTCAAGGAGCGCCTGGAGCGCGAGTTCAACCTGGACCTGATTGTCACGAGCCCTTCGGTGGACTATCACGTCTACAAGACCGACGGCGAGATGATTGATGTTCGCAGCCCGCAGGATCTGCCCGAGGCTACGCGCATCGAGCGCATCGAGGAGCCCTACCTCAAGGCCAAGATTATCTGTCCGCCCGAGTATACGGGTGCCGTCATGCAGCTCGCTATCGAGCATCGCGGCATTACGACCGACATGATCCATCTCACGAGCAAATCGGTCGAGATGCGCTTTGACATGCCGCTTGCCGAGCTCATTCTGGACTTTTTTGACCAGCTCAAGAGCCGCACCAAGGGTTACGCCTCGCTCGACTACGAGTTCAACGAATATCGCCCCTCCGAGCTCGTCAAGCTCGACATCCTGCTTTCGGGCGACGAGGTGGATGCGCTTTCGTTTATCGTGCACAAGGATAAGGCTTATGGCCTGGCCCGCGGTCTGTGCGACAAGCTCAAGGAAATCATTCCGCGCCAGCTGTTCGAGGTGCCTATCCAGGGCGCCATCGGCAACAAGATCATTGCCCGCTCTACCGTCAAAGCGCGCCGCAAGGACGTGCTGGCCAAGTGTTATGGCGGCGATATCTCGCGAAAGCGCAAGCTGCTCGAGAAGCAGAAAGAGGGCAAAAAGCGCATGAAGGCCATCGGCTCGGTCGAGGTTCCGCAGGAGGCCTTTATGGCGATTCTCAAGGTGGACGAGTAGGCCTATGGCGCTTTCCGAATACAGCGAGCGGTTGCTGGGCGCCTATGCCGAGCAACCGTTCCTTATGGCTCCCAGGGCGGGCGTGACCGCCCCTGCCTACCGCATCATGTGCCGCCGCCGCGGTGCCAACCTTGCCTACAGCGAGATGGTAAGCGTTGCAGGCCTTGCCTATGCCAGCAATAAGACCTGGCGCCTGGTACTGCCGGCCGATGAGGAGCAGCAGATCTGTGTGCAGCTCTTTGGCTCTAAGCCCGATCAGTTTGCGAGCGCCGTCGCTGCCGTCGAGGATCGCGTGGGCGATCGCCTGTCGCTCATTGATATCAATATGGCCTGTCCGGCTCGCAAGGTCGTCACCAAGGGCGAGGGCTCGGCGCTTATGCGCACGCCCGACCTGGCTGAGAAGATCGTCGAGGCGGCGGTGGGCGCGGCGCACGTGCCCGTGACCGTAAAGATCCGCAAGGGCTTTTACGCCGAAGACCGCAATGCCGCGACGTTTGCCCAGATGCTCGAGGGGGCAGGGGCGGCTGCGGTGGCGGTACATGGTCGCTGCGCCACGCAGCTCTACACGGGCCAGGCCGATTGGTCGGTCGTCGATGAGGTGGCCGACGCCGTCGAGATTCCCGTTATCGGTTCGGGCGACGTGTTCTCGGCCGAGGGTGCGGCGGGGCGTCTGCAAAGCTCGGGTGCCAGTGCGGTGTTTATCGCGCGCGGCATCTACGGCAATCCGTGGGTGTTCGGCGATGCCCGAGCCCTTGCACTCGATGGCACGCCGGTTCCTTCTCGCTCCTCGGTTGAGCGCCTGGAGGCTCTGCGTGAGCACCTGACGTTGACGCACGAGCTTCTACCGCTCATGTCGCGTGCCCGTACGTACGCGAGCTGGTATCTAAAGGGTATGCCCCATGCTGCCGCCTGGCGCGCCCAAGTGGTGCGCTGCTCCACGTATGAGGAGTTCATGGCGCTGGTCGATGATATCGAGCGCGATGTGGTGGCCTGCGAGGCTGCGCTTGCCGCCGGCGAGTCGGTGCCCGCTCATCCGCTGGAGGCCTAACGGTGGCCGTTGCCGCGCTGTACGCGCACGTGCCGTTTTGCGCCCAAAAATGCCGGTACTGTGACTTTGACTCACGCAGTTTTGCTCCGTGCGACCTGAGCGCTGCGCTCGATGCCTATTTTGAGCTGCTTTATGCGCGCCTCGATGCCTTTGGAGACGTCGGGGCGCTCGAGGGCATCCGCACCGTCTATGTTGGCGGTGGCACGCCGTCGCTGGCGGGGGAGCGCCTGGTGGAGCTGGCGCGGCGTATTCGTGCGTGGTGCGCCCCCGTTGAGTTTACCTGCGAGGCCAATCCCGAGTCGCTGACCGCCGAGCTTGCTACTGCACTTGTCAAGGTTGGTGTCACACGCGTCTCTCTGGGCGTGCAAACGCTCGATAACGCCGAACTTACCGCCATCGGCCGCATTCACGATGCCGATCGGGCGCTCGCTGCCATCGCGACGGTTAAGGACGCTGGGCTCGATGTGTCGTGCGACCTTATGTGCGGTCTTCCCGGGCAGACCACCGTAAGCTGGCGGCGCACACTCGATGACGTGCTGGCGGCGTCGCCGCATCATGTATCGGTGTATCCTCTCACGCTCGAGGAGGGCACGCCGCTCTATCGCATGGCGTGTCGCGACGAGTCGCTCGAGCCCGACGAGGATTTTCAGGCTTCGTGCATGGACGCGGCGCGTGAGCGTCTGGGTGCTGCCGGCTATCACCCGTATGAGGTTGCAAGCTACGCGCTCGACGGTCATGAGTGCGCCCACAACATTGCCTATTGGACCGGTCAGGGCTATCTGGGCTTGGGTCGCTCTGCCGCCGGTATGCTCGATGCCGGGGACTTCGATCGCTTGGCCGGGCTGTTTCCTGACGTACCCGCTCGCGGCGAAGCGTATCGCGTGCGTCTGGTGCAACGCGACGACACCGCGACGACGTTTGATGCCGAGTATCTGTCGCAGCGCGAGGCGGCGGCCGAGGATTTGATGCTCGCCTGCCGCATGACGCGTGGCATTGGGCCCGATCTGTTGGTGCGCTCGGCAAGCGTGATCGCTGCAGACGAGCTGGCGGCGGCCTGTGACCGTGCGCTCGAGTTGGGCCTTGCCACCTGGGTGCCCGATCATGTTGAAGGGCTTTCGGGGCGCGTCGCCTCGAAAGACGTTATCGCGGGTCGCGCCCGCGCCCGCTTGGCGCCCACCCACTTGGGCTGGCTCGATGGAAATGTGCTGTTCGAGCTGTTTTGGGGTCTAGCCTAGGCCGCTCGGGTAGAATTACCGCAATATATACGCTGCTGTGAGCAGGAGGTTGCCGCGCATGGCGACGATGAACGAAAAAGATTACTACGAGATTTTGGGTGTCTCCAAGGACGCCACCTCGCGTGATATTCAGAAGGCCTTCCAGCAAAAGGCCCGTAAGCTCCATCCGGACGTCAACAAAGAACCGGATGCCGAGAAAAAGTTTAAAGAGGTTTCCGAGGCCTACGCCGTGCTTTCGGACGAGCAGAAGCGTGCGCGCTACGACGCCATGCGCTCGGGCAATCCCTTTGCCGGCGCTCCTACGGCTTCGCCCTATGGCGGCGGCTACGCCGGTAGCGCAGGCTATGGCAATCCCTTTGAGGGCGGCTTTCCCTTTGGTGGCGCCTGGGGCCAGCCGCGTCGCGGGCAGGCTGCCTATAATCCCGAGAACGGCGCCAACGTGGTCGTCGATATTAAGCTCGACGCCAAGGAGGCCAAGGGCGGTGCCCGCAAGACCGTTCGCTATACGCGCTTCGATACCTGTGGTCACTGCGGAGGCTCGGGTTCTGTTTCGTCCGAGCATGCACATACCTGTCCGAGCTGCGGCGGTCGCGGCCACATCGACGTCGACCTGTCCTTCCTGTTCGGTGCCGGCACGTTCCAGTCGGTCTGCCCCGAGTGCGGAGGTTCCGGTAAGGTCGTCGCCGACCCCTGTCCCGATTGCGGCGGCAGCGGTCGAACCCGTGTGACCTCCGAGCAGACAATTGAGTTTCCTGCCGGCACGCACGATGGCGACGAGGTCCGCGTTAGCGGCATGGGTCACGCCGGCACCAACGGTGCCTCGGGCGGCGATCTTGTCGGCCGTGCCCATGTTGAGGCCGAGCGTCTGGAAGGCAAGGCCCGTACCGGTTTTTACCTGATGGGCATCGTGGCGCCGTTTTTGGTGCTGTCGGCCATATCGGGCGTGTTCTCGGCCTTTGCCGTGATGTGCTTTATTCCGTTTGCCATGGGCCTGTTCATGGTGGTCTCGGACGGCGTGCTGCACCGCAGCCTGCTGTGGTGGAAGCGCGGCGCGATGCAGTTTGCCAACGGTTTTGCCAACGGATTTATGTTCGCGCTCGTGTCGGTTTGGTTTGCGAGCTGCTCGCAACGTGCCATGCTTTCGCCCTACGTAATGCAATAACATCTAGCCCTCTGTTTGCGGCCGGCCCAGCTTGGGTATAGGACGCACTGTGACAATAATGAAAGTCGGAAGGATTTGGTCGTGTCGGAAAATAGGGATTACTACGAGGTACTTGGCGTCGACAAGGATGCCGATGCGCGGACGATTAAGCGCGCGTTTCTAAAGAAGGCCCGTACCGTACACCCGGACGTTTCGGACGACCCCGAGGCCGAGGCCAAGTTCAAAGAGCTCAACGAGGCTTATTCCGTTCTTTCCGACGAGCAGAAGCGTGCTAACTACGACCGTTACGGCACCGCGGACGGCCCTGGTGGTTCGGGCTACGTCGATATCAACGATATCTTTGGCGGCATGGGCATGGACGACCTCTTCTCGTCGTTCTTTGGCGGCGGTGCCGGCGGTGGCGCCCGAAATCGCCGTGAGCGTCGTCGCGGCCGCGATATGGCGATCTCCCTTTCGGTGACCCTTGAGGAGGCGGCGCTCGGTTGCAAAAAGACGATCAGCTATGACCGCCTTGCCCCCTGCGAGGATTGTAACGGCACTGGTAGGGCCGAGGGCGCACAGGAAAAGCAGTGCAGCCGCTGCCACGGCACAGGCTATGTCACGACGGTCCAGCGCTCGTTCCTGGGCCAGGTTCAGTCCTCTTCGCCTTGCCCCGACTGCCACGGTGAGGGCACGGTCATCGACCATCCCTGCGAGACCTGCGACGGTCAGGGCCGCACGCCTTCGCACGAAAAGATCGACATCGATATCCCCGCCGGCGTTTCGACCGGTCGCCAGCTGCGCGTGAGCGGCTTTGGCGAGGCAGGCCTTCGCGGTGAGCCCTCGGGCGACCTGATCGTCAACGTTCGTGTTGCCGACCACGAGCGTTTTAAGCGCAACGGTGACGACCTGTACCTCGTGAGCGATATCTCGATTGCGCAGGCTGCGCTTGGCTGCGAGATCGAGGTCGAGGGCATTATGCCCGACGAGGTCGTCAAGGTGACGGTTCCCGCCGGCGCCCAGTACGGTGACACCGTGAGCGTCAATAATTACGGCATGCCGCGCATTGGCGGTGGCGGTTCGCGTGGCCGCCTGATCGTGCAACTGCGCGTGGTCGTTCCCACCAATCTTTCCAATAAGCAACGCGAGCTGCTCCGCGCTTTTGCCGATGAGATGGGCGATGACGTCGCTTCCGGTAAGAAGTCGGTGACCGACCGTATCAAGAGTGCCCTCGACGATATCCTCGATTAAGGAGCCCGCGTGCTCGCACCTCATATCTCTGTCGTCAACCTCGGCTGCCGTGTCAACCGGGTTGAGTCCGATCGTATCACTGCCGATCTTATGCGCCTGGGCTTTGCAATGGTGGAGCCTCAGGATGCAGAGCTGATCGTCATTAACACCTGTGCCGTTACGGGCGAGGCCGAGGCCAAGACCCGTAAGGCCGTTCGCCATGCGCTGGCCTATCCAAACGAGCCCTATGTGGTCGTGACTGGATGCGTGGTCAATTTGCACCCCGAGGAGCTATTGGAGCTTTCGGACCGCGTGATCGCCGAGCCGTCCAAGATCGATATCGCCGAACGCGTCTGCGAGGTGTTGGGCGTTGAGTCCGATAACGTTCCTGCCTGCAGCGATGGCGAGGTGGTCGACGCGCTCGGTCGCTCGCGTCTGGGCGTGAAGATCCAAGACGGCTGCAACCATCGTTGCACCTATTGCATCGTGTGGAAGGCCCGCGGCCCCGAGCGCTCCGTGCCGGTCGAGTCCGTGCTCGAGCAGGTTCGCGAGGCCCAGGAGGCCGGCGTGCCCGAGGTGGTGCTGACGGGCGTGAACCTGGGCGCCTACGATGGCAAGAGCGCGACTGACGAACACGTCGAGATCGATGAGCTGCTCGAGGCGATTATGGAGCGCACGTCCATTCCGCATGTGCGCATTTCCTCGGTCGAGCCCATGGATATCTCGGAGCGCCTGCTTAAGGTCATGGCGCGCTATCCGCAGCGCATCGCCCCGTTTTTGCACCTGCCCGTGCAGTCCGGCTGCACCAGGACGCTGCACCGCATGGGCCGTCCCTATAGCGCCGAGACCTTCGAGGAGACGGTGCGCATGATTCGCACCAAGTTGCCTCAGGCGTCTCTTTCGTGCGACGTCATCGTCGGTTTTCCGGGCGAGACGGACGAGGAGTTTGAGGAATCGCTGGCGCTGTGCCGCCGCGTGGGCTTTTCGCGTATGCACGTGTTCCGCTACAGCAAACGTCCCGGTACCCTTGCTGCCGATATGCCCGACCAGGTGCCGCCCGAGGTTATGGCCGAGCGCAGTCGTCGTATGCGAGCCACGGCGCAAGAACTCGCGATTGCCGACGCTCGCCGTCGCGTGGGAACCGTTGAACGCGCCGTGCTCGAGTATGGCGACAACCTGACGCTTGGTTCGTTCCATCATGCCCGTCTTGACGATACCCATGGACTCACAGCCCCGTGCCTGCTCGATGTTGCTATCATCGGAGTCGATGATTCCGGCTTGGTCCATGCACGCAGGGAGGTTCATGGAAGCCTCGAAGATTAGACTTACCGTTCCTGAGGGTATTGACCCCTCGCGCGTTTTGGGTGCCGGCGACGGCGTCCTACGTGCGCTGGAGAGCTTGGTTCGCGCCCTCGTGGTCGCCCGTGGCGACAGCATCGCCGTGAGCGGTGACCCGGACGAGGTCGAGCTCGTGGCGCGCTTTTTCGAGTACGCTTTTCGCGAGGCGGCCGCCGGACGCACGCTGTCTGCCGACGATGTCTCTCGCTGCCTTGCCGTCTTGCGCGACGGTGAGCACGAGGCTACGTCGCTTCGCGACGACGTGCTGCTTTCGTATCGTGGTCGCGTCATTCGCCCCAAAACGCTCGGCCAAAAGCGCTACGTGGATGCCATCCGCTCGCATACCATCACGTTTGGCCTGGGTCCTGCCGGTACCGGTAAGACTTATCTGGCCATGGCGCTCGCCGTCGCCGCGCTCAAGCGTCACGAGGTGGGCCGTCTGATCTTGACGCGTCCGGTTGTCGAGGCTGGGGAGAACCTGGGCTTTTTGCCCGGTACCCTCGAGGAAAAGATCGATCCCTACATGCGTCCGCTCTACGACGCCCTTTTTGACATGATGGATCGCGAACGCACCGATGAACTTATGGAACGTGGCGTGATCGAGATCGCCCCGCTTGCCTACATGCGCGGCCGCACGCTGAGCGATGCCTTCGTGGTGCTCGACGAGGCGCAAAATACCACGCCCGAGCAGATGAAGATGTTTCTGACGCGCTTGGGCTTTAACTCCAAGTTTGTGATTACCGGTGATCTGAGTCAGCGTGACCTGGTGGGTCGTCGTGGCGGTCTTGCCGACGTTGAGCAGATTTTGGGCCGTGTCGACGATGTCGCATTTTCTCACCTCGAGCGTGCCGACGTGGTGCGCCATGCCTTGGTTGGGCGTATCGTCGAGGCATACGATGCCTATGATGATGTGCGCGAGAAGCGCGTACACGACCGAAAGGAGTCCCGTTGAGTGTGTTGATCAGCAACGATGCCGAGCTCGATACGCTGCTCGATGCGCAGGAGGTAGAGCACATCTGCGAGGTCGTGCTTGCCGCCGAGGGCGTTGAGCGTGAAGTTGAGATTTCCCTTTCGTACGTCGATGAGGACGAGATGCACGAGCTCAACCACGAGTGGCGCGGTATCGACCGTACCACCGATGTCCTCTCGTTTGAATGCGACTCGGCCTTTGATGAGGATATTCCCGCCGATGAGACGCTCGAGCTCGGCGATATCATCCTGGCCCCGCAGGTCATTGCCCGTCAGGCCCCTGGCTTTGGCAATAGCCCTGCCGACGAGTGCCGCCTGATGCTCGTGCATGGCATGCTGCACCTGCTGGGCTATGACCATATCGAGGACGACGAGGCCGAGGTCATGGAGGCTCGCGAGGACGCCATCCTTCGCGATCTGGCGCTCGAGCGCGGCGAGGACCCCAAGCTGGTCCACGTCGGCCCCATCACCAACCACGCCCACGACTAGGAGCCGTCTATGATTCCCGGATCGAACAAGGACCATCCATCCTTCTTAAAGTCGTTCTCCTACGCCATGGAGGGCTTCGTCACCGCCGTCAAGACCGAGCGCAACATTAAGGTCATGCTCGTTGTGGGCGTGTGCACTGTCATTGCCGGCTGCATCGTGGGGCTCGACATTGCCGAGTGGGCCACGATTATCATCTGTTGTGGCCTGGTGATTCACGGCGAGCTGTGCAACACCGCCATGGAGGCGATTGTCGATCTAGCGACCCAGGAACTCCATCCGCTGGCAAAGCGCGCGAAGGATATCGCCGCCGCCTCCGTTTACGTACTTTCCATTACCGCCGCGATTGTGGGCTTGCTGGTATTTGCCCACGCGCTCGGCTTTATTTAGAAAGGGATTTCCATGTCCGACAATATGCAGCCTATCGAAGAAATTTTGGACGACGAGTCCCTGGATGCGGTGGATGCCGAAGCGAACGATGCCTATGAGGATGTCGAGGAGTTCGATCCGTTTGAGGGCATGAGCGACGAGGAGCTCGACGCCCTGTGCGACGAGGACGATAGCCTCGCGGGCTTTGGCGACGTTGAGCCCGGTTTCCGCAGCGGCTTCGTGGCCCTGGTCGGCCGCCCCAACGCCGGCAAGTCCACACTGCTCAATGCCTGCTATGGCAAAAAGGTCGCCATCACCTCGCCAGTGGCCCAGACGACCCGCCGCCGCATGCGCGCCGTCGTCAACCGTCCCGGCTACCAGCTGGTCTTTGTCGATACCCCGGGTATCCATAAGCCCAAGGACGGCCTGGGGTCCGAGCTCAACAAGAGCGCGCTGTTCGAGTTGAACGATGTCGACGTCGTCGCGTTTTTGATTGATGCCACCAAGCCGATCGGCAGGGGAGACGCCTGGGTTGCCGAGCGCGTCAGATGCGCTCGTTGCAAGAAGGTCCTGGTGCTCACCAAGGCCGATGAGGCCGACCCCGCACAGGTCATGGAGCAGCTTAAGGCAGCCCACGAGCTCATGGAATATGACGACGAGATCGTGACGTCGTCGGTCAAGAACTTCAACGTCGATGCCTTTATCGAGACCGTTGCGCACTTTTTGCCCGAGGGCCCGCGTTGGTTCCCCGAGGACATGGGTACCGACGCTTCCGATGAGACGCTCGTTGCCGAGTTTGTGCGCGAGAAGGTCTTGCGCCGCACCCGTGATGAGATCCCTCACTCCGTTGGCGTAATCTGCGACGCGCTCGAGCAGACCAAGAAGGTGCTGCGCGTGCACGCCACCATTTACGTCGAGCGCGAGGGCCAAAAGGGCATCATCATCGGCAAGGGCGGCGAGATGATCAAGCATATCGGTATCGACGCCCGTCGCGATCTTGAGCGCATTTTTGGCACGCAGGTCTTTTTGGAGCTGGACGTGAAGGTCAAGGCCGGCTGGCGTGACGACGAGGCCCAGATTCGCCGCTTTGGCTACAACGCCGAGGAGTAAGGACTCGCGGCGCGCATGGCAGGCTCCCGGACATATCGCACGAAGGTGCTCGTCCTCGACAAGACGAAGCTCAAAGAGACGGACCTGATCCTGACGATGCTTGACGAGCGGGGTCGGCAGGTTCGTGCCGTGGCAAAGGGCGCCCGCAAACCCGGTGGGCGCCTGGCTGCGCGCTGCGAGCTGTTCTGTACTGTCGATATACTGCTCGCGCATGGACGGTCGCTCGATGTGGTTTCCCAGGCCGAGCTTATGGAGGCGCCGCTCGGAGCTGCGCCCGATTACGAGACGACCTGCGCCGCAAGCGCGATCGCCGAGGTCGCGCGCGTGTGCTCGTTCGAGGACGCCGAGGACCCGTTTACCTTTGCCATCACGCAGCGGGCGCTTGCCCTGGTGGGCAGCGGGCTCGACACAGCGCACATGGATCTACTTGTGGCGGCATATGTGTTTAAGCTGCTATCGCACGTTGGCTATCGACCCGATTTCTCGGCCTGCGTGCTGTGCGGAGACCCCATGCTGTCGTATTTTTCGCCCCAGGCCGGCGGGCTCATGTGCGGCTCGTGCGCGTCGAGCGTTCCGGGTGCAGAGTTGGTATCGACCGGTGAGGTCGCATGGCTGCGCGCCCTCATGTCCATGACCTTCGATGCGCTTTTGGCTGAGAGGATCGATCCCCATACTGCCGCTTTTTTGTTGGGGCTTTCGCATGTCTGGGCGGCAACACATGCCGATCAGCGCCTCCGTGCGATGGAATTCATGTTGGGTCGGTGATGATGCGCGGGCGCGGGCTGCTTGTGGTAACATACCGACCTGTTGGTACCTCGACCTTGGTTGCTCGCTCCACCGGCGGCTTCCCAGTCCGAGGCGAATCGAGTCGCCCGCGGGCGACGTAAAACGAAAGGTGAAACAATGACTGTTTCCAAAGAGCGCAAGGCGGAGCTGACTGCCCAGTTCGGTAACACCCCGGTCGACACCGGTAACCCCAAGGTTCAGGTCGCCATCCTGTCCGAGCGCATCAAGGAGCTGACCGAGCACATGAAGTCCCACCAGAAGGACTTCCACACCCGTCGCGGTCTGCTCATGCTCGTCGGCCGTCGTCGTCGTCTTCTCTCCTACATCAAGAAGAACGACATCGTCGAGTACCGTGAGCTCATCAAGGCTCTGGGCATCCGCGACAACATCCAGTAGGATTTGTACATGCTAAGAGCGTCCTGCGCAGCGGGGCGCTCTTTTTGTGTAAGGGCGTGAACAATCACGCTCTGAAGCGTGGCGGGGGCAGGGGGCCCGCGTCACATGAGAAGCCCGCAGGCAAGGGGCCTGTGGGGTAAAGGAGAACAATGACACTCGTATCCAAGACCTTTGAGCTGTACGGCAAGACCTACACCTTTGAGTCGGGCGAGCTTGCCAAGCAGGCTACCGGCGCGTGCCTGGTCAAGCAGGGCGACACCACGATGCTCGACACCGTGGTCGTCTCCAAGGAGCGCAAGAACTACGACTTCTTCCCGCTGACCGTCGACTTCAACGAGAAGATGTACGCCGCCGGCCGCATCCCGGGTGGTTACCTCAAGCGTGAGGGCCGTCCCAGCGAGAAGGCCACGCTTACCGCGCGCATGATCGACCGTCCGATTCGCCCGAGCTTCCCGGACGGCTTCCGCAACGAGGTGCACATCGTCGCCACCTCGCTCGTCGCCGACCAGGTCAACCCCTTCGACGTCATCAACGTCATGGGTGCCTCTCTGGCCATGACGCTTGGCGGCGTGCCCTTCGAGGGCCCGCTTGCCTGCGTGCGCATCGGCCGCAACGTGGAGACCGGCGAGTTTATCGTCAACCCCACCTATGAGGAGCGCGAGAACTCCGACCTGGACCTGGAGCTGGGCGGCTCTGCCGACTTCATCTCGATGGTCGAGGCCGGCGCCGAGGAGATCTCCGAGGACGACATGCTCGCCGCCATGAAGTTTGGCCAGGAGGCCCTTGCTGCCTTCTGCCAGGCTCAGGACGAGTTCGTCGCCGAGTGGGAGCAGGTCAACGGCCCCATCGTCAAGAAGGAGTACCCGCTCGACCAGCCCGTCGAGGAGGTCCAGGAGCGCATCTTCGCCCACTACGACGAGATGGCAGCCGCCCTTCGCGACGCCGACAAGCTCTCCCGTATCGGCAAGGTCGAGGCTCTGAAGGAGTCCATCCGTGCCGAGTTCACCGAGGAGGAGCAGGCCGCTTGGGAGCGCGAGATCCCCGTGGCGCTCAAGAAGCTCGAGAAGAAGGCCATGCGCACCATGGTCGTCGAGACCGGTGAGCGCGTCGACGGCCGTGCCGCCGATGAGATTCGCCCCATCATGGTGAAGGACAACTACCTGCCGCTCGTTCACGGCTCCGGCCTGTTCCAGCGTGGCCAGACCCAGGTGCTCTCTGTCCTGTCGCTCGGCATGCTCAACGAGGGCCAGCGTTTGGATACCATCGAGCCCACCGAGGGCAAGCGCTACATGCACCACTACAACTTCCCGCCGTTTTGCACCGGCGAGACCGGCCGCATGGGCAGCCCCAAGCGCCGCGAGATCGGCCACGGCAACCTTGCCGAGCGTGCCCTGCTTCCGGTGCTTCCCGACGAGAACGAGTTCCCCTACGCCATCCGCGTCGTCTCCGAGGTCATGGAGTCCAACGGTTCCTCTTCGATGGCTTCGACCTGCGGCTCCACGCTCGCCCTTATGGACGGCGGCGTGCCCATTAAGCGCCCGGTCTCCGGTATCGCCATGGGTCTGATCCAGGAGGAGGGCAAGACCGTGGTCCTGTCCGACATCCAGGGTCTCGAGGACTTCCTGGGCGACATGGACTTTAAGGTCACTGGCACCACCGAGGGCATCACCGCCCTGCAGATGGACAACAAGGCCACCGGCCTCACCTTCGACATCCTGGCCCGCGCCCTGCAGCAGGCCAAGGAGGGTCGCGCCTTCATCCTGCAGAAGATGCTCGATGTGATCCCCGAGCCGCGCCACACCACGCGTAGCACCGCTCCGCGCATCGTTTCCATCCAGGTTCCGACCGACAAGATCCGCGACGTCATCGGTTCCGGCGGCAAGGTCATCCGCGGCATCCAGGACGAGACCGGCGCTTCGGTCGACATCCAGGAGGACGGTACCGTCTTTGTCGGCGGCACCGGCGAGTCTGTCGACCAGGCCGTCGAGCGCATCAAGCTCATCATCAAGGTTCCCGAGCCGGGCGAGGAGTACACCGGTCGC
>CAJMRN010000021.1 GCA_905215815.1 uncultured bacterium
GCTGCCGCTCACGAAGTTCGGACTGATGCAGATCACGCGCCAGCGGGTGCGCCCCGTGGCCGTGGAGAGCGTTTCGGACGTCTGCCCGACGTGCAACGGTTCGGGCAAGATCGAACCTACGGTGCTGCTGGACAAGAAGATCGAGAACCAGATTTCGTTCCTCACGCAGGACCGCGGACACAAATTCATCAAGCTGGTCGTCAGTCCTTACGTGGCGGCGTTCCTCCGAAAGGGCCTCTGGTCGCTGCGCCGCCGCTGGGAGTGGAAGTACAAGGTGCGCCTTGAGATCGCCGAGGACCAGAGCATCGGGATCGTCGAGATCCACTACCATGACAAAAAGGATAACGACCTTATAACCAAATAAGGCATGGCAACCGCCCGCGAGCAGCTGGCGCAGTTCGCCGCCGGGTCGAAAGCCCTCGGCAGACTGTGCCGCGAATATAAAAACAGGAGTGCTACCGTCCACCTCGAAGAGCTGGTCGGCGGCGCTCTTTCGTTTTATGCCGCGGCGGCCGTGGCCGAATCCGGGGGCGTGCATGTCTTTGTCGCCGAGGATCGTGACGCCGCAGCCTACCTTCTGAACGACTTCTACAACCTGCTGGACGAACGGCAGGTTTACTTCTTTCCCTCGTCGTGGAAGCGTTCGGCGGCCTATGGCGCCGAGGATGCGCAGGGCGTGGTGCAGCGCACGGCGACGATGCACGCCGTGCGGAATTTCACGGGGAAGGGCTACCTGGTGGTCTGCACCTGCCCCGAGGCGCTGGCCGAGCGGGTCGCCGACGCCGAAGCCCTGCAACGGGAGACGATCACCGTGAGGGTCGGCGACCGGATTTCGATCGAGGTGCTGGAGCAGGCGCTCGTCGATGCTTCGTTTACGCGCGTGGATTTCGTCTACGAACCCGGCCAGTACTCGGTGCGCGGCGGTATCGTCGACGTCTTCTCCTATTCGGAGAGCAAACCCTACCGACTGGATTTCTTCGGCGACGAGGTCGACTCGATCCGGCGGTTCAACATTTCGAGCCAGCTGTCGTCGGATAGGCTGGAGCGCGTGGAGATCATTCCCGACCTGAACGCCGGGACGCCCGCCGCGGCGAAGGTCTCCTTCGCGCGGTTTGCGGGCGCGGAGGCTTCCTGGTGGTTCTACGACGCCGATTTCGTGTTGCGGAGGGTCAACGACATCCGCCGCAGGACGCTCTCGGACATGGAGCATCCCGATGAGATCGACTCGCTGCTGACGAGCCGCAACTCGCTCGTGGCCGACCTTTCCGGAAGCCGGATTTTCCTGCTGCGCGACAATCTTCCCGAGCGGCCCGCGGCCGCAACGGTGAAGTTCGCGACGTCGCCCCAGCCGAAATTCAATAAAAATTTCGAGATGCTGGCCGACGACATGATCCGGGGTGCGCTGCGGGGTTACGATACCTATATACTTTCGGAGAACAAGGCGCAGGTCGAGCGTCTCGAAAATATTTTCCACCAGATCGGCCGCGGACAGGCCGTCGTGCGGTCGCTGTCGACGACCCTGCACGAGGGGTTCGTGGACAACGACCTGAAACTGTGCCTCTACACCGACCACCAGATTTTCGACCGCTACCAGCGTTACCGCATCAACGGCGAGATCCGGCGCGACGAGCAGATGACCGTCGCCGAGCTGAACCAGCTGCGCCCGGGCGACTACGTGGTGCACGCTACCCACGGCATCGCGCTCTTTAGCGAGATCGCGCGCCAGGAAGTGGGCGGCAAGGAGCGCGATTACTTTTTGCTGGAATATGCCGACGGCGACAAGCTCTACGTGCCGTTGGAGCAGGTCGACCGCATCACACGCTATGTTGGCCCCGACGGCGACAAGCCGCGCCTGACCAGGCTCAACACCGCCGACTGGACGCGGGCCACCAACAAGGCGCGCAAGAGCGCCAAAAAGCTGGCGTTTGACCTGGTCGATCTGTATACGCGCCGCTCTTCGATTACCGGTATCGCCTGCCCACCCGACACGCCCGAGCAGATCGAGATGGAGCAGAGCTTTCCTTACGACGAGACGCGCGACCAGCTGGAGGCCATTGCTGACATTAAGGCCGACATGGAGGCGCCCAAGCCCATGGACCGCCTGCTGTGCGGCGATGTGGGCTTTGGCAAGACCGAGGTCGCCCTGCGCGCGGCGTTTAAGTGTGTGGACTCCGGCCGCCAGGTCATGGTGCTCTGCCCCACGACCATTCTGGCCCAGCAGCACTACGAGACGTTCTTTGAGCGCTTTGCCCCGTTTGGCCTTGAGGTCGAGGTGCTCAGCCGCTTCCGTACGCCGGCGCAGCAAAAGCGCGCACTCAAGGCGTTTGCCGAGGGCACAATCGACGTGCTGATCGGCACACATCGCTTACTTTCGGCCGATGTGAACCCCAAGAACCTGGGCCTGGTGATTATCGACGAGGAACAGCGCTTTGGTGTGCAGCACAAGGAGCAGCTCAAGAACCTGCGCGAGCAGATTGACGTGCTCACGCTTTCGGCAACGCCTATTCCGCGAACCATGCAGATGGCCACGAGCGGCGTGCGCGATATGAGCCTGATCACCACGCCGCCGACCGGGCGTCGTCCCGTGATCGTGCACGTGGGGGAGTACGACCCCGATGTGGTGAGCGCGGCGATTCGCCTGGAGGTGGGCCGCGGCGGCCAGGTGTACTACGTGTCCAACCGCGTCAAGACCATCGACGACGCCGTGGCGCGCGTGCACGAGGCCGCGCCCGAGGCGCGCGTGGGCGTGGCGCACGGCAAGATGAGCCCGCGCGAGGTCGAGGACGTGATGATTGAGTTCGCGACCAAAAAGATCGACGTGCTCATTGCCACGACCATCGTGGAGAGCGGCATCGATAACGCGACCGCTAACACGCTCATCATCGAGGATTCGCAGCGCCTGGGCCTGGCGCAGCTCTACCAGCTCAAGGGCCGTGTGGGCCGCTCTGCCACGCAGGCCTACGCGTACTTTATGTTCCCGGGCGAGCTGCCGCTCACCGAGGAGGCCACGGCGCGCCTGACCGCACTTTCCGAGTTCCAGGACTTGGGCAGCGGCATGCACATCGCCATGCGCGACCTGGAGATCCGCGGCGCCGGTTCGCTTATGGGCGCCGAGCAGCACGGCAACCTGTCGAGCGTGGGCTTTGACTTGTTTACGCAAATGCTGGGCCAGGCAGTGGCCGAGGCGCGCGGCGATGACGATGCCGGCGTTGAGGCGGCGAGCGTGGGTATTAACCTGCCGGCCGATTACTTCTTGTCCGAGGAGTACCTGCCGGCGGTGGACCAGCGCGTGCTCGTGTACCGTAAGCTCGCGGCGGCCGAGGACCTGGAGAGCATCGACGAGATGCAGGAAGAGACCGAGGCTGCGCACGGTGAACTGCCGTTGGCGGGGCTCAACCTGTTCAACCGCGCGCGCATCCGTATCCGCGGCGAGCGCCTGGGACTCGAGAACGTCACGCTCAGCGGCGGACGCATCACGTTTTTGGGCGTCGACGTGCCCGAGAAGGTGGCCTATGAGCTTAAGACCCGCTATGGCGCGGTGAACTTCCCCAAGAGCCGCAAGCTGTCGGTGCCCTACAAGGCGGGCGCCGGCGCGGGCAGCGGCCTGGGTCGCGGTCTCGACGCCAACGACGGCACCGGCCCGGTGGCCGCGGCACTCATGCTGCTGCAGCAGTTGGGTGCTAGCGACGACGACTAACGGGTCGACGCTGCAAACGCCCCATTTGGGCAATCTGACCCTCACTCGTCGGTCGCGTACGCAAGTACGCTTCCCTCCTCCTTCGGGCCACCTTGCCACAAATGGAACGTTTTCGCTTACTTATGCTCAACCTGTAAGGGTATTTACGGGACAAAGCCATCTTCGTCTCACCCACATTGCAGGTTGACTGCCCTTCGCCCGACCGAAAGGAAAGCATGTTCGGATACATCTATAAGAAAGATGTCGCCATTATCGCGGTTGTCCTGTGCCTTTGTCTGGGCGTGGGCAGTTTCTTCGATTACCAAATCTCGAGCATGCTGTTCAACTCGTCCAGCATGTACGGCCGCTTTATCGAGGCCGCCGGCGAGCTGCCGTTCGAGCTGACGGCGAGCATCGCGGGCGTTATGCTCGTGCGCTCGGCACGCCCCGATTCCAGGGGGAGCAAATGGCTCGCTGCGCTGGGCGTTTTGATCAACGTGGGTCTGGTCGGCTACGAGATTATCGGATCGCTGCGCGTCGGCGGCAAGCTCATCGCGTTTCAGCTGGTGCTGACGTTTGTGCTGGTCATTGCGGTTAACGTTATTGCCTATCGCCTTACGCGCGACACCGCGCCCGACGAGCTCACGCGCTGGGCGTTGATGGTACTTGTCGTGTGGGTCGCTCAGGCCATTATCCTCAACGTGATCGTCAAGCCGCTGTGGTCGCGCCCGCGCATGCGCGTGATCGAGGTCACGCCGGGGCTCAATTTTCAGCCGTGGTGGGTGATCGGCAATCCCGACAAGTGGACCTATATCGCCGCCGGCGTGATCAAGGACGGGTTCAAGTCGTTTGCGAGCGGACACACGGCGCATGCGGCGATCGGCCTGATGCTCGCTGGGCTTCCCGCAGCGGCCTTTAAGGAAAAGCCTTCGCGTCGCCGCGTGATCTTTTGGGCGGCAGCGGCCGTCGCGGCGCTCGTCGCCTTTGGGCGCATCGTGATTGGAGCACACTTTTTGAGTGACGTGAGCTGCGGTTTTGCTCTGGTACTGGCACTTGAGTGTCTTGCCGCGCGCATTGCCTATCCGCACGGCGTACAATAGCTCCGTTTGAATCATCTGCCGATACCCGGTAAGAGAGGATTGCCATGCTCGCGTTCAACAACGATTATTCCCACGGCGCACACCCGGCGGTGCTGCAGGCGCTCGTCGATACCAACATGGAGCCGCAGCCCGGCTATGGTACCGATGCACACACCGAGCGTGCCAAGCAGCTTATCCGCGAGGCCTGTCAGGTCCCCGATGCCGACGTGTTTTTTCTGGTGGGCGGCACGCAGGCCAACGCGACGGTGATCGACATGCTGCTCGCGCCGTACGAGGGCGTCGTTGCTGCTGAGACTGGCCACGTCGCCTGCCACGAGGCGGGCGCCATCGAGTTTGGCGGCCACAAGGTGCTCACCATCCCCGGCTACGAGGGCAAGATGCACGCCGATGATCTGGAGAACTATATCCAGGTGTTCTACGAAAACGAGAGCTACGAGCACACGGTGTTTCCGGGTGCCGTGTACGTGAGCCTATCGACCGAGTACGGCACGCTGTACTCCAAGGCCGAGCTCGAGGCGATTCACGCGGTGTGCCAGAAGCGCGAGATTCCGCTGTTTGTGGACGGTGCTCGCCTGGCTTATGCGCTGGCGGCCGATGAGTGCGACATTACCCTGCCCGAGCTGGCGCAACTGTGCGACGTGTTCTACATCGGCGGCACCAAGTGCGGCGCGCTTTGCGGCGAGGCCGTGGTGTTCTGCGGCATGCACGCCCCGGCGCATCCCATTCCGCGTATTAAGCAGCATGGCGCACTGCTTGCCAAGGGCCGCCTGACGGGTGTGCAGTTCGAGGCTCTTTTTACCGATGGCCTGTATTTTGAGATTGGTCGCCAGGCGATTGAGACCGCTCAGGCGCTGCGTCGCGTGCTGCACGAGTGCGGCTACCAGTTCTTCTTGGAGACGCCGACCAACCAGCAGTTCGTGATTCTGCCCAACGAGGACATGGCCCGCATTCGCGAGCATGCGGCGATCGAGTACTGGGAAAAGTACGACGATACCCACACGGTAGTGCGTTTTTGCACCAGCTGGGCCACAACGCAGGAGGATATCGACGCGTTGGCGGCTGTCCTGTAGCCTGATGTAATGACAAGGGGCCGCCCTGCGCCTGGGCTTGGCGCAGAGCGGCCTTTGCTATTGGGGAGAAGGGTTATATGACCGAGATGTCCGAGCCGACGATTCGCCTGGCGACGCCCGATGATGCGCCGGCGTTGCTTGCCATCTATGAGCCGTATGTGCGCCAGACGGCGATTACCTGCGAATACGAGGTGCCGAGTGTCGAGGAGTTTGCCGGGCGCATCGAGCGTACGCTCAAGCGCTATCCGTATTTGGTGATGGAGCTGGACGGGCGTCCGGTGGGCTATGCCTATGCGAGCCCGCTCAACAGCCGCGAGGCATATGACTGGTCGGTCGAGACGTCAATCTACCTGGCGCGCGATGTGCGCCATGGCGGGCTGGGCCGCAAGCTGCATGATGCGCTCAAGCAATGCCTGATCGCGATGGGCATCACCAACATGTGCGCCCTCATCGCCGTGCCGCACGACAAGGACGACGAGTATCTGACGCACAACAGTCAGGACTTCCATGCCCATATGGGATATCGCCTGGTGGGCGCCTTTGACCGCTGCGCCCAAAAGTTCGGCCGCTGGTACGACATGTGTTGGATGGAGTTGGTCCTAGCCGAGCGCGTCCCTAACCAACCTAAGCCAACCTGGTTCCCCGACCTCCCCAGACCTACCATTTAGGGACAGGTTTATTTTGGCAGGTTAGCCGATGGGCTCGGTGTATTTGGCGCGGTCGGTGCGTTGGATGCGCTTGGAGACATGGAGCGGGCGGCCGTCGGTGCCGTAGACGTAGTCGGTGATCAGGATCAGCGCCTGCCCGCGCTCAACGTTGAGCAAAAACGCCTCGTTTTGCGAGGCATAGCACACTTCAAAGGTCTTATGCCCCTGTGCCGGCGCGCGATGGAATTCTTGACGCAGCGTGGCGTAGAGTGAACCGTTGATATCGCGATCGATGAGTGCCTCAAAGCTCGGTGGTAGATAGGTGGTCTCCAGGCACAGTGGCGCATCGTCCAGATAACGCAGGCGGACAAGTTTGACGAGCTTGCTGCCCACGGCGGCATCAAAGAACTTAGCTATGCTGCCGGCCGCCTTGGCAAAGCCCGAGTCCACGGTGCGCGTGGTGGGCTTCATGCCCCGGCCTTCGACCTGCTTGGTATAGCTCGAAAATACCAGGTTGTTCTCGTGGAGTGCCGGCGTGTCGGCCACAAAGGCACCACGTCCGCGCTCGGTGCGAACCAGACCCTCATCAACGAGCACCTTAAGGGCATGGCGCACGGTGCTGCGCGACAGCCCCGATTCGTCCATGAGTTCCATCTCGGACGGCAGCTTGTCTCCGCGTGCGTAGGTGCCGGTGGCGATGCGGTCGCGCAGCATGCCCGCCAAGCGCTCGTACTGGCTCAGTTTCTTTTTAGATGAAGCGTTCATACGATCAACCTATATCTAACTTGTATGAATATCTAATCAGGCATGTATTCAATACGACAACAAAACCGCTGGTAGCCAATTATCAAAAACCGCATCAGCAAAATTTCTAAGACAAATATAGCATACAACTAGTCGACATAACCAAAACATGTATGTAACTTGTATGCCTGTGATGAGCATCAAACGAGAAGAAAGGCTGATGCGCGATGACTACTCAGGAACAGGTTAAGGACGTCGTCTCCCAGGTTTTGGCTGACAAGGCAGACAAGGGCGGCATCAAGCGCGTCGTGTGGATTGGCGCCGGCGGATCCAACGGCGGCAACTATCCTGCCCAGTACTTTATGGAGCACGAGGCCACGCAGGTCGTGAGCTCCAGCTATACCAGCAACGAGTTCGTGCACGCAACCCCTGCCTACGTTAACGAGAACACCCTGGCCGTCGTCGTGTCCATGCGCGGCACCAAGGAGACCATCGTCGCCGCACAGGTCGCCAAGGACCACGGCGCCAGCACCATCGCCATCTATGTCGACGAGTCCGGCCTCACCGAGGTCTGCGACTACAAGATCCAGTATGACAGCCTGGCCGTCGACGAGTCCTGCATGGGCCGCACCAACTCCGCCGTCGTGACCATGATCGCCATGGAGCTTACGCAGCAGACCGAGGGCTATGCCGAGTACGAGACCGCTATGGCCGCCTTCGACTTGGTCGACCCCATCTATCGCAAGGCCGTCGAGTACACCCGTCCGCTTGCTGCCAAGTGGGCCGAGCAGAACGCCGACAAGCCCTGCATCAACGTGATGGCTCAGGGTCCGCTCTTTGGTGCCGCCTACGTCTTTAGCATCTGCAACGTGCAGGAGATGTTGCAGATCGACTCCTGCACCATCAACACCTGCGACTTCTTCCACGGCCCCTTCGAGATCCTGGACAAGCGCACCTCGCTGTTCCAGCTCATCAGCGTCGGCCGCAGCCGCTGCAACGACGAGCGCGGCATCCGCTTCGTCAACCAGTACGGTGGCGAGCGCGTCTATCAGCTCGACGCCAAGGAGCTCGGCCTCAATGACATCAAGGACAGCGTGAGCGAATACTTCAACCACCTGATCTTTGCTCCGATTCTCAACAACGTGTACATGCGCGCGCTCTCTGCCGTCACCCACAAGGACTACATGACGCGCCGTTACATGTGGAAGCTCGACTACTAGGGGATATTGGTTCCGCCGTTCTACCGAACGGCGGACCGGCCGACGCTGCGCACCCGGCATTTGGCCAATCTGCCGTTCAATTTCAAAGGCGCGACCAGAAGGTCAGCGCCCTTTCGTTTCACACCACCTTGCCTCAAATGCGACCCGCTCGCTGACTTATGCTCAACCAGCGGTGCCTTAGTCGTTGGGGACGTACTTAAATGACTAGTCATTCAGGAACATCCCCAACGACTAGTCATTTAAGTACGTCCCCAATGAGTATGCTTTTGTGCCGGCACTTGGGGACACTCCTGGGAATCATTTCCTCGTTCGCCGATTTGTGTCTTGAAAAATGTATATAACGACTATAACGTAGTGTGAAACATATTGGAAACAATATCGAGGAGGCTGCGTTGAAGAAAAGCAATCTGGGCTATGTGCTGGTGCTGATCGCCGCGCTTATGTGGGGCAGCATCGGAATCTTTGTAAACGGCATCTCGGCCATGGGCGTTTCGTCCCAGAGCATGGCTGCCTTTCGCTTGTTGGTCGGAGCGCTTATCTTGGCGCCGGTCCTGATGTTTATGGGCTGCCGTCCGGGTGAGGGGTCTACCGTGGCTCAGGGCCCGCTGGCCCTGTTCAAGGCAAGCCCTAAAGAGCTTGTTCCCTGCGCGCTTGTCGGTATCGTCGGTTTGGCCGCCGCCAACACCTGCTATTACGAGTGCATGGGCGAGGTGGGCATGTCCACGGCCTCGGTGCTGCTCTACACCTCGCCGGTATTTGGCGTCATGCTCGGCCGCGTGCTTTATCGCGAGGACGTGACCCCCAACAAGCTCGTTGCCATTGTCTTTAACATCGTTGGCTGCGTGCTTGCGGTGACCAATGGCGACCTTTCCGGTTTTCATTTTTCGGTTTGGGGCGTCACGTCGGGCGTGATTGCAGGCCTTTGTGGTGCGTCGCTCGCGGTGTTTAGCCGGATAGCAACCAAGACGGTCCACCCGCTGGCTGTCACGTTTTGGGGCTTTGTTTTTGGCGGTGCGGTTATGGCGGCTATCGCGGCTCCGTGGCCGGATGTCGCCGCGGCAATGTCGCCGCAGCTGCTGCTGCTGTTCCTTGGCTTTGGACTCATCCCCACAGCCGTGGCCTATATCTTATATATGCAGGGTCTGTCCATGGGGCTCGAGACATCGAAAGTTCCCGTCGTAATGTCTTTCGAGACGGTCGTCACCGTACTGGTGGGCATTGGCATCTACGCCGAGCCCGCCGGCGCGATCAAGGTCCTGGGCATCGTGCTGGTGCTCGCGTCCATCCTGATCATGAACACCGACTTCTCCAAGCTGCGCAACAGTGTGTTTGTCGGTCATGTCGTTGAGAGCATGACCTTTAAGCCCAACGCGTGGTGGACGGAGAAATCGCAGGACATGGATCTGTTTAAGGAACGCACCGGCATCGCGCTGGAGCCCACCGTGCAGGAAAGCCCCTGGTACTTCGTGCGATAGAGGATGAGCGAGGCGTCTGGTCGGGCGTCGCCAAGACAGCGCCGACCTACCCAGCCCCAACGTTTCAAGTGCGTTAAACCCGTCAACGGTCGATTTTCACCCGCGAACGGTCTTTATACTAATTAGCAATATAAGCAACGTATAAGACGTTATAATGACCATAACGAAAAGGAGGAGGCAAGATGAATCAGATCATTCTCGCATCTCATGGCGGCCTGGCCGCAGGCGCCAAAGACACGCTCGAGATGGTTCTCGGCGACGTGTCGAACGTCCACGTCGTGTCGCTTGCTCGTGACGACAAGGAGCCCATCACCAATAAGGTTGAGGCTATGATCGCCACGTTCAACGCGGACGACACCGTCTATGTTCTGACCGATATGCTCGGCAGCTCGGTCAACAACAACATGGTCGAGCTTTCCAAGAACGGCACGAAGTTCACGGTTGTCAGCGGTTTCAACATCCCGCTGGCGCTCACGCTCGCTATGAGCCCCGTCCCCGTCAAGGGCGCCGAGCTCGCGGCCCTCATCAACGAGGCCCGCACCGGCCTGACCAACCCCAACGCACCGGTCGAGGCTGCCGCGGCTCCCGCCAAGAAGGCCAAGGCGCCCCGTCACAGCTCCGGTCCCGCCAAGATCGTCCTCGCACGTCTTGACTACCGTCTGCTGCACGGCCAGGTCGTCTTTACCTGGACCACCAAGGTTCAGGCCGAGCGCATCATCGTCGTCGACAACGCTGCCGCCAACGATGACATCAAGAAGGGCGCTCTTAAGCTGGCCAAGCCTCAGGGCGTGCGCCTGAACGTCTTCACCGTCGAGCGTGCCCTCGCCAAGATGGACAAGCTCAACACCCTCGGCGAGCGCGTCATGTTCGTCTTTGGCAACACGGCCGAGATGCTGCAGTTCTGCCAGGGCTACAAGCTCGACGCCATCAACCTGGGCGCCACCGCCAACCACGACGGTGCCGATCAGGTCGGCGGCAAGGACAGCTCCGTCTTCCTCGACGCCAACCAGAAGGCCGACGTCAACCAGCTGCTCGACATGGGCATTAAGCTCTACGTCCAGCAGACCCCTACGTATCAGAGCGTCGACATCGACGCCAAGCTGTAATCAACCAGGCTTTTGCCTGACTGAAAGGAGAAGGGTATGAATACGTTCATCAGTGCGGTGCTCGTCGGCCTCGTCGGCGTGTTCTGCATGTGGGACTCCCGCCTGCTCGGTCGTCTTAACTTCGAGCAGCCCCTCGTTGGCGCTACGCTCGTCGGTCTGCTGCTGGGCGATGTGCCCACCGGCCTTGCCGTCGGTGCCGCCGTCGAGCTCGTGTCCATGGGCCTGGTGCAGGTCGGCGCCGCCGTTCCGCCCGATATGGTCCTGGGCGGCATCGTGGCCGCTGCCTTTGCGTGCCTGACCGATGCTTCCGCCGAGACCGCCATGACGATCGCCATCCCGGTCGCCGTCCTGGGTCAGCTCCTCGGCATCGTGTTCCGTTCCATCATCGCCGCCCTCACCCATGTGGCAGATAGCGCGATCGATAACGGAAAGTTCAAGACCGCCTACCGTATGCACATCTGCGCCGGCTCCGGTCTGTACGCCGTCATGTACTTCCTGCCGATCTTCCTCGCCGTCTTTGTTGGCACCGACCTGGTTCAGGCCATCGTCAACATGGTTCCCGAGTGGCTGTCCACTGGTCTTAACGTTTCGACCAAGATCATGACCGCCTACGGCTTGGCCCTGCTGCTCACCATGATGATCAAGAAGGGTATGACTCCGTTCCTGTTCATCGGTTTCCTGCTCGCCGCTTACCTCAACCTGTCCGTCATCGCGGTCGCTCTGATCGGTGTGTGCCTGGCTGTCGTCTTCATGGGCTTCAAGTTCAACGGTTCCCATGCAGCCGCCGGTGTCGATTCCGACTACGATCCGCTCGAAGACGACGAAGACTAAGGAGGAACACACTATGGCAACCGCAACCAAGGACGTGTCCCTGAACAAGAAGGTCAGCCAGTTCTTCTGGCGCTCCTGGGCCATCCAGGCCTCTTGGAACTACGAGCGTCAGATGAACATGGGCTTCCTCTACGGCATGGTTCCCACGCTCGATCGCCTCTATCCGGATGAGTCCGACCCCAAGCAGCTCGCTGCTAAGAAAGAGGCTTACCACCGTCACATGGCGTTCTACAACTGCACC
Source organism: uncultured bacterium (assembly GCA_905215815.1). GTDB lineage: Bacteria > Actinomycetota > Coriobacteriia > Coriobacteriales > Coriobacteriaceae > Collinsella. The sequence continues at coordinate 12,111 of CAJMRN010000021.1, forward strand.
CCGCAGACGAGCGCTTTCATCCTAGGCCTCTCCGCCTCCATGGAGGAGGAGTACGCCAAGGATCCCGAGAACTTCGATCCCGATTCGATCAACGCGGTCAAGACCTCCCTCATGGGTCCGCTTTCCGGCATCGGTGACTCCTTCTTCCAGGGCACCATCCGCGTTATCGCCTTTGGCCTGGGCGTTCAGCTGGCTCAGCAGGGCTCCATCATGGGCCCGATCCTGGCCATGCTCATCTCCATCGTCCCCTCTGTGCTGATCACTTGGTTCGCAGCCAAGATGGGCTATCAGGGCGGCCACGAGTACCTGAGCAAGCTTCAGGGCGGCGACCTCATGGAGAAGCTCATGTATGTCTGCGGCATCGTGGGTCTTATGTCCGTGGGCGGCATGATCGCCACGCTGATCGGCGCCACCACCCCGCTGCAGTTCGCTGAGGGCACCGTCGTGATTCAGGACATCCTGGACGGCATGATGCCCCAGATGATCTCCCTCGGCCTCACCGGCCTTATGTACTGGCTCATCAAGAAGAACGTCAACACCGGTTGGCTTCTCGTGATCGCCATCGTGGGCGGCATCGCCCTCTCCGCGGCCGGCATCCTGGCCTAGTCGCGACCAAGCGCCTAACCGCTTTCCCCCGGGGGCCTGCCTGGCATCCCATACCCCAGGCAGGCTTCCATCCCTATACGTGACAAAGGGCAGTCCCTTTGTCATATCCTCAACGGGCCGGCGACTCGGTCCAAACCACGGTAACCCTGCGAGCGCCCGGCAATGTGGCGCCGCAATAATCGAAAGGAATGTGTCAGATGTACGAGATCGACCTTAACCTCCCTAAGCAGATCGTCGCTGACGTCCTGTCCAACCACGAGATCCACAGCGTCGCCTTCGTCGGCTGCGGCGCTTCCATGTCCGACCTTTACCCCGCCAAGTACTTCCTGGCCAACAACACGGACAAGCTGAACGTTCAGATCTTCACCGCTAACGAGTTCAACTACGACACGCCCTCCTGGGTCAACGAGCACACCTTCGTGATCACCTGCTCCCTCGGTGGCTCCACGCCCGAGACCGTCGAGGCCAACAAGACCGCCAAGAAGCACAACTGCCCGGTCGTCTCCCTCACCAACAAGGCTGGCTCCGCTCTGACCGTCGACGCCGACCACGTCATCGTTCACGGCTTCCACGCCAACTACGCTGCCAAGTGCGAGAAGCCCGGCTATGCTATCGCTCTTGCTCTCGAGATCCTTCAGCAGACCGAGGGCTATGACCACTACGAGGACATGATCACCGGCCTCACCAACATCTTCGATCTCTGCGAGAACGCCGCTCAGCACTGCAAGAAGCTCGCCAAGAAGTTCGCCGAGGACTTCAAGGACGACAAGATGATTTACTTCATGGCTTCCGGTGCCTCCGAGAAGATGGCTTATTCTCACGCCGCCTTCCTGTTCACCGAGATGCAGTGGATCGACGCCGCCGCCTACAACACCGGCGAGTACTTCCACGGCCCGTTCGAGGTTTCCACCGAGGGTAAGCCCTACGTCTTCTTCATGTCCGATGGCGCCACCCGTCCGATGGACGCCCGCGCCCTCACCTTCCTTGAGCGCATGGGCGCCAAGGTCGCTCTGATCGACTCCAAGGACTACGGCCTGGCTGACGCCGTGCCCGCGAGCGTCATCACCTACTTCAACCCGCTGCTGCACCTCGCTGTTATGCGTGAGTACGGCAACCAGATCGCCGAGGCCCGTCAGCACCCGCTGACCATGCGTCGCTACATGTGGAAGCTTTCCTACTAATCACAAGTAAGTAGACCTTACGGGTTGATTGAGAGGGGATGGGGTTTGCGCTCCGTCCCCTTTTTTGCTCTGGGGAGGGCGTGTTCGTCGTTCCATAAAACCCCAGATAAAACCTACCAAAATAAACCTGTCCCTTTTTGGCAGGTGGGGAGGAGATGCGTATGATCAAGGCAGTGCTGTTTGACATGGACGGCGTGCTGGTCGATACCGAGTGGTTCTACAACCGTCGCCGCGTGGCGTTTATGGAAGAGAAAGGGTTCCACTTTGACGAGATTCCCGATCTTTCGGGGTCTAACGAGCCCGCCATTTGGGAGGCGCTGGTGCCCGACGATATTGAGCTGCGCGAGCGCCTGCGCGTGGAGTACAAGCAGGCCTACAGTCCGGACCATCCCGTTCCGTATGCCGAGCTGCTCAACGAGCAGACGGAGCCGGTGATGCGTGAGCTGCACGAGCGCGGCGTGAAGTGCGCTATCGCGAGTTCGTCCTATCGTGAGCTGATCGACGAGCTGGTGGAGATCGCCGGTATCGCCGACGTGCTGGACTACACCATCAGCGGTCACGAGTGCAGTGCGTTTAAGCCCGACCCCGAGATCTACCTGCGTGCCATGGAGGCGCTGGGGGTGGAGCCTGCCGAGTGCCTGGTTATCGAGGACTCGCCTTTGGGTATCGAGGCCGGCAAGCGCTCCGGCGCCCGCGTCCTGGCGCTGCGCCCGCACGAGGGCGTCAACCTGGACCAATCGCGAGCCGATGCCGTTATCGATAATCTGACCGACATTTTGGCCGCTTTGTAATGTCAATCCGCCGCGAGAAGCACGGGTTCAAACGTTTTTTGCGGTGGACTGGCTCAATTTGGTTTCGATTTTGATCCGTTTGGCTTCGATTCGGGCTAAGTGAGTAGACTTTTTGGCGCAGGCTGAGCACAATGCATATCTTCCTTTGTAAAACCGCAGGTCACAGAGGTGGCTGTTTTGGGTGTGCTCGGCAGATCGTAAAAAGTCTACTCACTTGGAATTTAGCCCTTTGGTCGTGGGGGTTGCTGGTCCCGTTTTGGTTGTCGAGAGAGGGTGAATTGAAGCGCCCCCGCACGCTCCATGCTACAATCGCGGGCATGCCCCACAACTACATCTGCCTTCGAAGGGAGCCTACGTGGCGAACGCCATCGAACAGCTCACGGATCGCGTGCTCGTGCTCGGCCGCCTCACCATCGTCCGCCGCGCCATCACCGCCGTGGCGGTCACCATTTCTGCCGTTCTCCAGACATTTCTGATCCAGGCGTTCATTCAACCCGCCGACCTGCTTCCGAGCGGTCTCACCGGCGTCGCGGTCCTACTCGATCGCGTTACCTCGCTGGGCGGCGTCCACATCGACATCTCGCTCGGTATGCTTGCGCTCAACATTCCCGTGGCGCTCCTATGCTGGAGCGGCATCAGCAAGCGCTTCGTCATCTTCTCGATGATGCAGGTCGTGCTCTCATCGCTGTTCCTCAACATCTTTCACTTTGCTCCGTTTTTGGGCGACAAGATCATGCTCATCATTTTTGGCGGCGTGGTCTCGGGTCTGGGCGCTGCCATCGCGCTAAAGTCCGGCGCATCCACCGGCGGCACCGACTTTATCGCGCTGTGGGTCTCCAATCACACGGGCAAGACTATCTGGGGTGTCATCTTTGGTTTCAACTGCTTTATCCTGGCGATCTTTGGCTTTATGTTTGGCTGGGACAATGCGGCGTACTCCATCGTGTTCCAGTTTATTTCGACCAAGACCATCGACAGTTTCTATCGTCGCTACGACCGCGTGACGCTGCAGATCACGACGCGCAAGGCAGACGAGGTCATGACCGCCTATGTTGACCATTTTCAGCACGGCATTAGCTGTGCCGAGGTCATCGGCGGATACAGCCGCGAAAAGATGTACCTGCTGCACGCCGTTGTCTCGACCTACGAGAGCCAGGACATTATCAAGCTGGTGTGCGACATTGATCCCGGCGCCGTGATCAATGTGTTCCACACGCTCAACTTTGTGGGCGGCTGGTGGGGCGGTCATGTCGACGAGCCCATGCCCACGGCCGTACCCGATCCCGACAAGCCCGCGCGCATGGCCAGCAGGCAGGCGCGCCTCAGCGAGCAGGACAGCCTGCAGCAGGACGACGGCAAGTAGGGTATTGGCATTTTGCCAGCCCGGCGCAACCCTTCCGCATGAGCCCCTCGAAAGCCCCGTTGCTTTCGAGGGACTTTCGTTTGCCCAGATAAAACCTACCAAAATGAAGCTGTCGCTTTTTGGTAGGGATGGTGTATCGTTTTATCAATATGAGATAATATGAAACTAGACGTTATATACGTATTAGTTATTTCGATATTTCGATAAGAGTGATCAGATATGCCTGCACCCAAAAATGCACCGCTTTACCAGCAGATTTACGACGAAATCAAGGATGCGATCGAGAAAGGTGTTTATGCACCCAAGGAGCGTATTCCGTCCGAGCTTGAGCTAGCCGAGCAGTACGAGGTAAGCCGAATTACGGTGCGCCGCGCCGTCGAGGAGCTGTGCTCCGATGGTTACCTGGTTAAGCAACAGGGCCGCGGCACCTTTGTTTCCACGCCGCATATCAATCGCCAGTTCCACGCCTCGACGCTGCAGACGTTTACCGCGCTGTGTTCCAACAACGGCATGAAGGCTGGTGCACATGTGGTCGATCGTCAGATCGTTCCGGCGCGCCAAAACGAGATGGAGTTCTTTGGTCTGCAGAAGGATGCGCTGCTACTGCATATCAAGCGCGTGCGTACGGCCGACGGCGAGCCCATCTTTGAGGAGAACATCTTTGTGCCGTTTGACGCCTACCGTGAGCTGTTGACGGCCGATCTTGAGGACAAGTCGATTTTTGCCGAGGTCGAGCGTGTTGGCGGAACGCCGATTGTCTCGGTTGGCTACCGTACGGTCGAGGCCGTTCGAGCTAATGCCGAGCAGGCGGCCGAGCTGGGCATTGCCCCGCACGATCCGCTGCTCAACCTGCGTGCCGGCTTTACCGGTCCCAATGGCGAGCCGGTCTTGCTCGGCAAACAGTACTACGTGGGCAGTCGCTACGTCATGGTCATATAAGTTACGCGGTTTTACCAAACCGCGTAACGGCCCGACGCTGCAAGCCCGCCAGAGCGGCAATTTGCAGAATGAGCGTGGATAATCTCCCGTTTTTGGCTCAACGGCGTGCTCAAAGTGGGAGATTATCCACGCTCATCCGGAAAGTGTCCAAAAATCCACGCTCGTTCCCTTCGGATTGCATCGCCCGTGGCCGACAGCGGCGCGGCACCGGTCCGCGTGGCGGCGTATAATCGGCGGCAGATGACTTGAACGTTAGGAAACCATGACCGATAGCATGCAGCAGATGGCGCTCGACACGCTCGGCGCCTATTTTGGCTACACCTCGTTTCGCCCGGGACAGGACCGCATGGTCGATGCGATTCTTGCCGGTCGCGATGCGCTGGGCGTTATGCCCACGGGCGCCGGCAAGTCCATTTGCTACCAGGTGCCCGCGCTCATGCTGCCCGGCATCACCTTTGTGGTGAGTCCGCTGCTGTCGCTTATGGAGGACCAGACCCGTGCGTTGCTCGCGGCGGGTGCGCGACCCAGCTATCTCAACTCCAGCCTTACCCCGGCCCAGCAAAACACCGTGCTCAAGCGGGCGCGCGAGGGTCGTTATCAACTTATGTACGTGGCGCCCGAGCGCCTGCTCGAGCCACGCTTTTTAGCCTTTGCACAGGAGGCCGCGGCCGACGGCGGCATCGGCGTGCCGCTCGTGGCCATTGACGAGGCGCACTGCGTGAGCCAATGGGGCCAGGATTTTCGCCCCGCCTACCTGCAGATTCGCGAGTTCATCGAATCGCTTCCGCAGCGTCCCATTGTGGCGGCCTTTACCGCTACGGCAACCGAGCGCGTGCGTGCGGACATCCAGCAGATGCTCGGCCTGCAAAACCCCGCGACGGTGGTGACGGGCTTCGATCGCAAGAACCTCTACTTTGGCTGCGAGGAGATGGGCGACAAAGCCAAGACCGCCTGGGTGCGCGACTATGTGATCGCGCATTCGGGCGAGAGCGGCATCGTGTATTGCTCGACCCGCAAGACCGTCGATGCGCTGGCAGGTGAGCTTGCCGAGGCGCTGGGCCCCAGTGGCATTCGCGTTGGCCGTTACCATGCCGGCATGGGCAACGACGCCCGCCGCCAAAGCCAGCGCGCCTTTATCGACGACGATATCCAGGTGATGGTTGCCACCAACGCCTTTGGCATGGGCATCGACAAACCCAACGTGCGCTACGTGATTCACAACAACGTGCCCGAGAGTATCGAGGCCTACTACCAGGAGGCTGGCCGCGCTGGCCGCGACGGCGACCCGGCCAGCTGCCACTTGCTGTGGAACGGTAACGATTTTCGCATGCGCCGCTTTCTGATCGACCGCGGCGATGCTGCCGACGAGGCGCTCGACGACGAGCAGCGCGCGTGGGCGCTCCAGAATCGATATCGCCTGCTCAGCCAGATGGAGGGCTACTGCAATACCACCGGTTGCCTGCGCGAATACATGCTGCGCTACTTTGGCGACGAGGCCGCGGCCGAGCATGCTGTCGCGGCTGCTGCGGGCGGCACCGCAGACGACGCCGAGGGCTGCGGCAACTGCAGCAACTGCCTTACGCAGTTCGAGGTCGAGGACGTCACCGATATGGCCCGCGCTGCCGTGCGCTATGTGGCCACGCGACCCATGCGCTTTGGCAAGTCGCTCATCGCCGACGTGCTTCACGGCGGTAACACCGAGCGCATTCGCCAGATGCATCTGGACGAGGACCGCGGCTACGGTGAGCTGTCGAGCGAATCCGTCGGGCGCATCAAGGACATCATCGGCCAGCTGTGCGGCCGCGGTTATCTGGCAACCTCGCAGGGGCAGTACCCGGTCGTGGGGCTGGGCCCGCGTGCCGCCGAGGTCGAGGATGAGGCGTTTGCCTTTACCGTTAAGCGTCGCGCGTCCAAGCGCAAGGCCTCGGCCCGCGCCCGCCGTGCGGTGGATCTGCTGCGTGAGGAAGCCGAGCTGGATCAGCGCCCGCGCGTGGGTGACGATGCCGAGCTGTTCGAGCGCCTGCGTGCCCTGCGCAAGGAGATTTCGACCGAGCTGGAGATGGCACCGTACATGGTCTTCTCCGACAAGGCTCTGCGCGGTCTGTGCCGCCTGCGCCCGCAGACGCGCGACGAGCTTATCCAGGTCAACGGCATCGGCGAGAAAAAGGCCGATGCCTTTGGCGAGCAGTTTATGGCAGCGATTGAAGAGTTTGAGTCCGAACATGCACGGAATGGAGCATAACGATGGCATCCGACGATAAAACCGAGCGCACTGAGGTGTCCGCCGTGCCGCTGTACCAGCAGGTTATGGATGACCTAAAGGGCGAGATCGCGCGTGGCGTGTACGCATTCGGCTCGCGCATTCCTTCCGAGATGGAGCTCGCGAAGTACTACGGCGTGGGACGCATCACCGTGCGCCGCGCTATCGAGGAACTGTCGCGCGCGGGGTATCTCAGCCGTCAGCAGGGGAGGGGCACGTTTGTGTGCGCGCCCAAGCTCAAGCGCAAAATTGTCCAGAAGGGTGACGTTCAGAGCTTTTCCGAGGGTTGCGCTGCCAACGACATGGTGGCCGGAGCACGCCTGGTGTCGCGCACGGTGGTTGCGGCGACGCGCGAGGACGCGGCGTTTTTTGGGGTGGAGCCCGGCTGCGAGCTCATCGTGGTCGAGCGCGTGCGCACGGCAGACGGCGTGCCCGTCATGCTCGAGAACAACGCCTTTGTGCTGGCCGACCATCCCTATCTGCAGACGCTTGCCGACAAGGACCTCACGGACAATTCCATCTTTGCACTCGTTGCCGAGCATTCGGGCCGCTCGCCGCTCAAGTCCGACCCCTGTACTGTGGAGATTGCGCTTGCCGATGCTCAGGCGGCCTCGCTGCTGGAGGTGCCGGTCGGCGAGCCGCTCTTCTATATGGAGGCGTACTTTACCGATGAGGACGAGCGGCTCTTGCTGCTCGGACGCCAAAAGATCGTGGGTTCGCGCTACGTGTTCGACATCTAACGTCCACAGATAGAACGATATAGAACAAATTTGGTGAGATGGCTTCACGTGTGTCGTCATGCGTGCTATAAATAGGACAACATAGAATGACCGCAGGTACGAGCTGACGTCGTTCAAAACCGCCACACAAGAAGGGGCATCACCATGAACGCACACGATCTGATTCAGGAAATTATCGAGCGCAAGGGCAAGATTGAGAACGTCTTTTGGATCGCCTGCGGCGGTTCGATGATCGACCTGATGCCGGCCAACGAGCTGCTCAAGCGCGAGGCAACCACGTTTACCTCGACGGTCTACACGGCGCGCGAGTTTTGCCTGATGGCTCCCAAGAGTCTTGGCGAGAAGTCGCTCGTCATCGCCTGCAGCCACAGCGGCAACACGCAGGAGGTCGTCGACGGCTGCGAGATGGCGCTGGCAGCCGGCGCCGAGGTCGTGGCCATGACCGACTGCGAAGGCTCCAAGATCGATAACGGCAAGTGGACTACCTGGGTCTATCCGTGGGGCGAGGACGTGCCGCAGGCCGAGGTGCCGCAGGGCATCGGCGCTCTGATCGCTGCCGAACTGCTCGACCAGCAGGAGGGTTACGAGGCACTCGCCGACATGTACGCCGGCCTTAAGCAGATGGATGCCCTGCTGCCCGCTGCCCGCGAGAAGGTCAACGCCGAGCTGGGCGATCGCTTTGCCGAGCTCTGCCAGCAGCACAAGTTCTTCTATATCCTGGGATCCGGCCCCAACTTTAGCCAGACCTACGCTATGGCCATCTGCTCGCTCATGGAGATGCAGTGGCAGCACTGCTGCTATATCCACTCCGGCGAGTACTTCCACGGCCCGTTCGAAGCCACCGAGCCCGGCGTGTTCTACTTTGTACAGCTCGGATCGGGCGAGTGCCGTCCCATGGAGGAGCGTGCACTTGCGTTCCTCAACACGCACACCGATACGGTTATGGTGCTCGATGCGCTCGAGTACGGCGTGGGCGAGGTGCCCGCCAGCGTACGTTCGTACCTGGAGCCGATCTTCTTCTATGCGATGAGCTGCGAGCTGCGCGCCGCCCGCGGCAAGGTGTTCGACCACAGCCCCGAGGTCCGTCGCTACATGGGCATCGAGCAGTACTAGGCACCGGGAAAAGTATTCACCTTCGATTCGCAAGGGCACTGCGTGAGTCAAAAAAGCGGGCCGCGCCGGGGATTTCCGGCGCGGCCCGCTTGGTATCGCGTTTAGATTCGCGAGATTGCGGCGATTGACGGTCTACTTGCCGACAACGCCTTCGGCGTCCCACCAGTCGAGCTGGGCGATGTTGTCGCGGATGTGCTGGCAGCTCTTGTGGAAGCCCTCGAGCTCGTGCTCGGACAGGTCCAGTGTGTAGACTTCCTCGACGCCCTCGGCACCGATCACGCACGGCAGGGAGGTAAAGATGCCCTCCTCGCCATACTGGCCGGTCATAAGCGTAGAGGCCGAAAGCACGGCGTGCTCGTTGTGCAGCACGGCGGCGCAGACGCGCGCGGCGGAGTTGGCGACGGCGTACTCGGTGCACTGCTTGCCCTGGTAGGTTACGTAGCCGCCCTTGCGCGCGAGCTCCTCAATCTCCATGTGGTCGAAGGCATACTTGTCGGGGTTCTCGGCCTGAAGTTCGTTGAGGCTCTTGCCGGCGATGGTCGCGGCCTTAAAGGCAGCCAGCTGGCTAAAGCCGTGCTCGCCAATCATATAAGCATCGATGGACTTGGGGCTGATGCCGCATTTCTTGGAAATCTCGGAATGCAAACGCGCAGAATCCAGGCCGCAACCCGAGCCGATGATCTTCTTGGGATCGTAACCGGTCAGGTGCCACAGCTCGGTGCACACGACGTCACAGGGGTTGGAGATGCTCACGAAGATGCCGTCAAAGCCGGCGTCGATGATGCGCTTGGCAAAGGTGCGGGCGGCGTCGGTGGTAAAGAACAACTCGCCGTCGCGGTTGCCAGCGGCCAGCGCGACCTTACCGGCAGCGTTGACAATGACGTCGCAGCAGGCCAGCTCCTCGTAGTGGTCGTAGCAGTTGACGATCTTGGTGTTGTACGGGACAAACGAAAGGGAGTCGCGCAAGTCCTGGACCTCGGACGTCACCTTGGCCTCGTTGATATCGCACAGGTACAGCTCATCGGCAATGCCCTGCATAAGTAGGCTGTTGGCGACATGTGCTCCTACGTGGCCCTGGCCGACCACACCGATCTTACGCGTCTGGTACATATATGTATCCTTTCGGCCGAGTTTTTCGCGTCGAACCATTGTAACGTTCTGCTGTTACTTTGCTAGGCTAAAGTGCCGTAGATTTTGGGACATGCCTTAATCTCTACTTTTGGAGTGATTTGGGCCGTTGACGGCATCGCTGGGCGATGCGCTCGCGCGGATGGGGCCGGTCGTTGTACCATAGCTGCAACTGACTCGTAAGGAGCATCCATGCCCATTCGTATCCCCGACGCTCTCCCTGCCGCCGCGCAGCTCGAGAGCGAGAACATCTTTGTCATGACCGAGTACCGCGCGCTGCACCAGGACATCCGTCCGCTGCGCGTGCTCATCCTCAACCTCATGCCCACTAAGATCGCCACTGAGACGCAGATCATGCGCAAGCTCTCCAACACGCCGCTGCAGGTGGAGGTGGACCTGCTGCGCACCAAGACGCACGAGGCCACGCACGTGAGCGCCGGCCACCTGGAGACGTTCTACCGCACGTTCGACGACATCCGCGACATCCACTACGACGGCCTGATCATCACGGGCGCGCCGGTGGAGCAGATGCCGTTCGAGGAGGTCGACTACTGGCCCGAGCTCTGCCAGATCATGGATTGGTCCACCACGCACGTGCACTCTACGCTGCACATTTGTTGGGGCGCGCAGGCGGGGCTCTACCATCATTACGGTATCCAGAAGTACGACCTGCCGGCAAAGGCGAGTGGCGTGTTTGAGCATTATCTGGTGAAGCCGCAAAGCCCGCTGGTTCGCGGCTTTGACGACCGTTTCTATGCCGTGCATTCGCGCAACACCGATGTGCGCCGTGAGGACGTGGAGGCCGAGCCACAGCTTGAGGTCGTGGCCGTGTCAGACGAGGTGGGCCTGTACATCGTCAAGTCGACCGACAGCCGTCGCTTCTTTGTATTTGGTCACCCCGAGTACGATACCGACACGTTGCGTCTGGAGTACGAGCGCGACGTTAAGCGCGGGCTCAACCCTCAGGTGCCGGCGCATTACTTCCCGAACGACGACCCCACCGCCGAGCCGCGCAACGTCTGGCGCAGCCAGGCTCAGCTGTTCTACACCAACTGGCTCAACTACTACGTCTACCAGACCACGCCCTACGACCTGGCCCGCGCCGGCGAGGAGCACTAGGCCGTCGGG
>CAJMRN010000022.1 GCA_905215815.1 uncultured bacterium
TCGCCGATGGCGTCGCGAATGTTGCCGCACTTGTTGGCGTCACCCAACACGTGGGTGGCAACACCGGCAGCGGCAAGGTCGTCGGCCAACTTGGTATTGGGACGATAGCCCATGGCAAGCACCAGCGTATCGGCATCGGCGATGGTGTGGACCTCGCCATCCTTCTCGTAGCTGATGGCGTCCTCGGTAATCTCGGTCACCTTGGCCTCGGTCAGCACGTGGACGCCCTTTGAGAGCATGCGCGTGATGAGCACCGCGCGACCGGCGCCGCCCTCGTTGGCGGCGAGCGTCTTGGTCATCTCGATAACGGTGACATCGCGATTGGCCGGCGACAGGTCGTTGACCAGCGGGGCCAGGTAATCTGCCGTCTCGCAACCGACGGTGCCGCCGCCCACGATGACGATCTTCTTGCCCGGGAAAGCCTTGCCACCCAGTAGGTCGTCAGCCGTCATAACCTGCTTAAAGCCCTGCATAAAGGCCGGAGCGATGGGCTCGGCGCCATAAGCCAGGACGACCTCGTAGCCCGCGTAGTCACGCTGAATGTCCTCGGCAGTAAGCTCGGTACCAAAGACGCACTTCACGCCCGACTCGGCCAGACGACGATACTGATACTTGATCACGCGGGTGAGTTCCTGCTTTGCCGGCGGAACGGCTGCGATGCGCATCTCGCCGCCCGGCTCATCCTGCTTGTCCACGAGCACCACGTTGTGGCCGCGCTTGGCGGCAATGAACGCCGCCTCCATGCCCGCAGGACCAGCGCCCACAACCAGTACGTTCTTGGCCTCGGCGGCAGGCTCGTAACCGGCCTCGTCGCGCTCAACATCGGGGTTGACGGTGCAGGAGATGCGCTTGCCGAACATGATGCCGTTCAGGCAGCGCAGGCAGCCAATGCAGGGGCGGATATCGTCGGCGTTGCCGGCAGCGGCCTTATTGCAGAACTCGGCATCGCACAGATTGGCGCGGCCCATCATGCAGATGTCGGCAGCGCCGTCCTCGATCAGCTCCTCGGCGATCCAGGCCTCGTTAATACGTCCGACAGTGGCGACGGGAATGTTGACGTGCTTTTTGATCTCGCGCGAGCAGGCGGCATGCGAGGCCTGCTGGGTACCGGCGGCGGGAATCGCGGAGCCGCGCTTGATGGTGGTACCGCCCGACACGTGAATCATGTCGACGCCGGCCTTCTCCAGACGACGCGAGACGTAGATCATGTCGTTGAGGGTCAGGCCGCCATCGGTGTACTCATCGCCCGAGATGCGGACGTCGATGATAAAGTCCTTGCCGCAGCGCTCGCGAATCTCGGCGATGACCTCGAGCAAGAAGCGCATGCGGGCGTCGAGCGAGCCGCCGTACTCGTCGGTACGCTTGTTGTAGAGCGGAGTCAAAAAGCCGCCGAGCATACCGTGGGCGTGCGCCGCATGGACCTCGACGCCGTCGACGCCAGCCTTCTGCATACGCGCGGCAGCGTCGCCAAACTGATGTGTGAGCTCGTGAATCTCATCGACCGTGATAGGACGCGGCGCCTCGCGGGCATAGGACGGTCCCACGAAGGACGGAGCGATCAGGCGCGGCGTGCCCGGAATGTTAAAGGCCATGTAGGCGGGGTGGAAGAGCTGCGGCATGATCTTGCAGCCATACTCGTGGACGGCCGCGGCGAGCTTTTCCCAGCCGGGGATAAACGTATCGTCGTAGCAGCACATGTCACCCGGCAGATAGGTATAGGTGGGCTCGACCGTCACGACCTCGGTGATGATGAGGCCCACGCCGCCCTTGGCGCGGGCACGGTAATGATCGACCAAGTCGTCGGTCACATAGCCGTGATCGGCCAGGTTGGTGGACACCGGCGGCATAAAGACGCGGTTCTTGACCTCGGTCGTACCGACCTTGATCGGGCTAAAGAGCATCGGGTAGGCGGAGGACTCCATACAGGGCTCCTTTCGTTTGAGCCGCTCGGCGACAGTTGCTGACACACCTATCGTATCAGTACCCGCCGCATTCGCACTCGCTCGCACTCCCCGCCTTCAATCCCGACCCTCACAAAAAAGTTGCGGTGGAATACGGAGTAGATGAGACTTTTGCCAGCCAAAACAGTCCGTATTTCACCGCAACTGATGGGCGGGATGGAGTTAAAGGCCCAGGTAGGTGGTCATGCCTTCGACGGCGAGCTTGGCACCAGCTACGGCATGGACCACGGTGAGCGGGCCGTTGACCACGTCGCCGGCGGCAAAGACGCCAGGCACGGTGGTCATGCCATGCTCGTCGACCGAAAGCAGGCCGCGATGGTCGGTCTCCAGACCGCCCGTTGTAAGCACGAGCTTGTCCTTGGGCACCTGAGACGCCGCAATCACAACCGTGTCGGCGGACGCATGGTCGAGCTCTTCCTCGTAGCCCACCACGTTGTTGTCCTCGTCAAAGATAGCCGTCTCGAACACCGGACCGTTATCGTCGATGGCGCAGATCGCCTTGCCGCACATAATCTCGGCACCGTCAAGCTCGGTCAGCTCCACCTCGTCATCGATGGCAGAGATATGGCGCGATCGGGCGTACACGGTAACCTTGCGAGCACCCGAGCGCAGGGCCGTGCGGGCAACATCCATGGCCACATTGCCGGCGCCGATAACCGCCACGTTCTGCCCGATTGCCACGCTCGTGGGATCGACCAGATAGTCGATACCAAACAGCACATTGCCGCGCGACTCGCCGGGAATACCCAGCTTTCGAGCTCGCCAGGTGCCGGTACCAACAAAGACCGCATCGTAGCCGTCGCGCAGCAAGTCGTCGATGTGGAGCGCACCGCCGATGGTGGTCGAGGGGCGAACGCGCACGCCGAGCGAGCACATCACGTGGCGGTACTTTTGCACGAGCGAGCGCGGCAGACGGAACTCGGGGATGCCGTACTCCAGCACGCCGCCGATCTCGGGGCGCTGTTCAAACACCGTGACGGCACAGCCCAGCTGGGCCATCTTAATGGCCACGGTAATGCCGGCAGGACCGGAACCGACCACGGCAACCTGCTTGCCGCACGACGGCGCGGGCTTCCACTCCTTGCGGTCCAAATATGCAGTCGAGATATAGTTCTCGATACTCGAAAAATGCACCGGTGTGCCCTTGCGGCCCTGGATGCACGCGCCCTCGCACTGGCCCGAATGGTTGCAAACCATGGAGCAGACCGCACTCATCGGGTTATTCTGGAACAGCAGCTCGCCCGCCTCTTGCAGACGGCGCTGCTTAAAGAGGTCGATAACCTGCGGAATGGGCGTCTGCACCGGACAGCCCTTGATTTGACAGAACGCCTTTTTGCAGCCCAGACAGCGATTTGCTTCCTCAACGATGTGGATAGCCACGCAATTCCCCTCTATTGACCTGGACGAAATCGGCTTCTTAAACCAATTTGCCCGAATTTATAACCATAGATACGTCAACAGTGCGGAAAAGGGCACCGAAAAGCATCTCACAAACGCGCAGCAGCAACCCTTTCCTCGCACAGAACCACCGTGCAGCCCCGTCATCGAGATCAAAAGATTCGCCACCCCTACGAATGGCGAATCTCTCTACAGGCAGACGCCGTCTTTCCAGATACTGATCTCGTGGCAGCCGCGGCGCTCGGCACTCGTTAGCTTACCGCTCGCTGTATCCAGTACCAGCTGATACAGGTCGCGGGCAGCCTCGTCGAGTGTGCGTTCGCCTGTGGCAATCACGCCGGCGTTAAAGTCCATCCAGTTGGCCTTGTGGTCGCACAGACGCTGATTGGTGAACACCTTGAGGGTGGGCGCCGGTGCACCAAACGGCGTGCCGCGTCCAGTCGAGAACAGAATCACGTGACAGCCAGCAGCCGTCAACGCCGTGGTGGATACCATGTCGTTGCCCGGGCCGCACAGCATGTTCAGGCCATGCTTGGTGACCTGACCGGCATACGGCAGCACGTCGACAATGGGTGCGGAGCCGCCCTTTTGCACGCAGCCGCAACTCTTGTCCTCGAGCGTGGTGATGCCACCGTCCTTGTTACCGGGACTCGGGTTCTCGTAGACCACCTCACCATGGCTAATAAAGTAATCCTTAAAACCGTTAAGCATGTCAGAGGCAGCGTTAAAGACCTGCTCGTCTTCACATCGGTCGAGCAGGATGCTCTCCGCGCCAAACATCTCGGGCACTTCGGTGAGCACCGACGTGCCGCCACGGGCGACGACCATATCGCTCACGCGACCGATCGTGGGGTTGGCGGTAATGCCCGAAAGACCGTCAGAGCCGCCGCACTTAAGACCAATAACCAGCTCTGAGGCCGGAATGGGCTCACGCTTGGCCTGCTTGGCAAGATGTGCCAGCTCGGACAGAATCTTGTGGCCCTCGATCTGCTCGTCGGCTACATCTTGGCAGGTGAGAAAACGAACGCGCTCGTGATCGAAGTCACCGAGCTCGTCGAGCACCTGCTGATGCGTGCAGTTCTCGCAACCGAGCGACAAGAACAGCGCGCCCGCGGCGTTTGCGTGACGCGACAGCGCCACCAGCAGACGACGGGTCTGGGCATGGTCGGCGCCGGTCTGTGAGCAACCGAACGGATGCGGGAAGTAATAGACGCCCTCCAACGAGCCCTCGACCAGGTCCTGAGCCTGCTCGCACATGGCACGAGCGACTTCGTTGACGCAACCGACGGTGGGAATGATCCAAAGCTCATTGCGCGTGGCGGCACGACCGTCGGCACGGCGGAAGCCCATAAAGGTCTCGGCCTCGACCGGCTCAACGACCGGATGTGTCGGATTGTAGGCGTACTCGATCTCACCCGAGAGGTTGGTCTTCACGTTGTGCGTGTGCAGCCACTGGCCGGGCTGAATGTCCTTCGTCACGTGGCCGATGGGAAGACCGTACTTGATGACATCCTCACCGGCTGCAATGGCGCGCACGGCCATCTTGTGGCCCTGCGGGATATCCTCCGCGGCAACGACCTCGCCCACGCCGGGAACCTCGACGGCAGCACCCTTGGCGAGCGGCGACAGCGCAACGATGACGTTGTCGGCCGGATTGATCTGGATAGTGTTCATTACAAAGAGTCCTAACCCTACAGGTTGAGCAGAAGTCGAGTGACGCCCGCCAGTTACCCGACGGGCGTACAGAAGGATTTAGGCCTGAGCGTTCGCGAACGCCTGCTTGACGCCCTCGGAGCGCACGACGGCGAGAGCGTTGACGACAAACTCCTCCAGGCCGGCGATCTGCGTAAGATCCTCGCCCCACATTTGCTCGTTGGTGAGCACATCGTGCACCAGCTCGGCGTCGTCGGCGCCGGCGCGGGCGGCGTAGAAGTCGAGCACGAAGGCGTCGTCCTGAGCGGTGTACTCGGTGCCGTCGGAGCGACGCAGGTGCAGACCGTCGCCCTCGCGGGACACGAGCTCCTGCGTGTAGAAGGAGATGAGCGTGGCCAGGCTCGTCGCCAGGCACTTGGGCAGGTTGCCGGTCTCGGCAACGTAATCCTTGAGCGTGGGCAGGTCGCGGGCACGCCACTTAGCCGTGGAGTTGAGGCAGATGGAGAGCAGCGCGTGGTCGATAAACGGATTGTCGAAGCGGTTCTCGACGGCGGCGGCAAAGGCCTTGCAATCCTCGGCATCCAGGTCGGTGGCGAGCGTCGGGATAACCTCGTCGTAGAGCATGGTGTTCATGAAGCCGCGGACGATCTCGTCGTGCATGCAATCGCGCACGATATCAAAGCCGGCAACCCAGGAACCCGGAACAAAGGCGGTGTGGGCGCCGTTGAGGATGCGGACCTTGCGCTTCTTGTACGGGGTGACGTCGGGGGTCACAAAGACACCCGGCAGACCGGCCTTCACGAAGGGCAGACGCTCCTTGAGCGACTCGTCACCCTGGATACCCCACATCTGGAAGGGCTCACGCACGGCCAAGAACGGATCTTCATAGCCCAAGCGCTCGGCCACGGCAGCGGCCTCCTTGGGATCGCGGATGCGACCCGGAACGATGGTGTCGACGAGCGTGGTGCAGACGGTGCAGTCGCTGGCCATCCACTGCGAAAACTCGTCCTCCCAGCCCCAGTCGCTCACGTACTGGTTCATGATGCGCAGCAGCTCCTCGCCGTTATGGTCGATGAGCTCGCAGGCGAGCACGATGACGCCCGGCTTGCCGGCAGCCCAGCGGGCATGGAGCACCTGGGCAAGCTTGGCAGGGAAGCTCGCGGGGGGCATGTCGTCGGCCTTGCAGGACGGATCGTAGGCGATACCGGCCTCGGTGGTGTTGGAGACGATAATCTCCAGGTCATCGGAAACGGCGACTTCCATCATGGCACGGTAGTCAGCCTCGCGATACGGATTGAGGCAACGGCTGCAGGCGCTGATCACGCGGGAATCGTCAACCGTGTCGCCGTTCTCCTTGCCGCGCACCAGTACGGTGTACAGGCCATCCTGGGCATTGATACCATCGGCGAAATCGAAGGCGCCGCTGATGGGCTGCACCATGACGACCTTGCCGTTCCAACCGGTGGCCTCGTTGCCCATATCGAAGAAACGATCGACGAAGGCGCGCAGGAAATTGCCCTCGCCAAACTGTAGGACCTTCTCGGGGGCGTCCTTGGGCAGCACGTAGCCCTCGTAGCCGATCTTCTCGAGCGTCTCGTAGCTGATGTTATTCATAGAGGTTTTCCTCTCAACTCAAGTCCCGGTACGGCATCGCCGCGCCGGGTTGCATTCATGATTGTTTAAACAGCGGGACTATTTATCAATCGTCTCGATAGTGCTCTCGCCGATCTTGCCGCGCTCCCAGCGACCATTCGACAGGTCGTTGGAAATGGAATTGAACTTCTTCTCGGTAATGTCGTAGAGAGCGAAGATAATCAAGGCTGCTACCAGAAGGGCGCAGGCGGGATAAATCGTCAGAGCGCCCTTGATGCCAAGCAGCGTGGCAGCCGTCTGGGGCTTATTTGCCACATATCCGGTAAGGGCAAGGATGCCGCCGGAAATGATCGCGGCAAGGGATTGCGCAAGCTTACGAGAAAAGTTGAACGCGGCGTAGGTCGTACCCTCCTTGCGGATTCCCGTGTGCCATTCACCGTAATCAATAACATCGGAAACCAAGTTCCAGGTGATACCGTTGGGGATGGCAAGCGCGACGTAGCCGATGGTGACGAAGATGATGAACGTCACGGTATTGGTCGGCAGGATTAAGTTGAGGCCGTTTGCCACGGCACCGACGATAAAGCAGGCAACGCACGTGCGCTTCTTGCCAAAATGCTTGACGAGCGTCGGGATGGCGAGAATGGCGACAACCGACGTTCCGATCATGATGCCGTTGACAATGGGCTGCAACGCGATGTTACCCAGGTTGTACTGGCAGAAATACACCATCATGGTGTTGTTGGTATTCATGGCCGAGATGGTAAACAGCGTAAGCAGGATAACTGCTCCCAGGTTCTTGTTGGTGAAAACGACCTTGAAATACGTGCTGAATGCGCTCGACTTCTTGCCGGCCTTTCCCGCAGCCTTCTCCTCGGCCTGTCGATCGATACGGATATGCTCGCGCGTTCCCAAAAAGCAGATGGCGAATCCGGCGATGCCACACAGTCCCATGACGACAGCTGCAATCGTATAGCCGTGCGGATTGCCGTCGAGCGTGTCGCCACCCGCAAAGAACAGGACCAATGGGATGAACGCTACGCCCGTGATGAGCTGTGCGCAGAGCGAACCGGCCTGGCGCGTTGACGCCATGTGCGCGCGGTCATCGACGTCACGCGTCATTACCGTGGCCAGAGATCCGTATGGCACGTTGGTGAAGCTGTATACGACGCCCCAGATCATGTAGGTTATCAGCGCATAGGCAATTTTGCCCGCCATGGGAATATCGGGCGCAGTGAAGGTCACCACGGTTAGAACGGCAAGAATCACGGCCGAAACCATCATGACCGGACGAAACCGACCGTGCTTGCCAATCTTCTTTCTACCGTCGACGAATGCACCGGCAATCGGGTCCATGAACGCATCGAAAATCTTGGTGACGGCGAAAATCAGGCTCACTACGCCTGGCGAAATCAGACAGATGTCAGTGTAGAACTTGGTCAGATATGCTTGACCAAGATCGAACATGAATCCGTTGCCCAAATCGCCAAAGCCATAGCAGATTTTCTCACGCCAGCTCAACTTGATACCCTGCGAGCTCTGCATAGATCTCGAATCCGCCTGAGCAGACACGATCTGCTCGTTTTTCTGTTGCCCTGTTCCCATGTGGTCCCTCCCCTTTGCAACCGATTTCACCAATCGGAACACATACAGATCTATGCCTCGACAGTGTCCAGATCGAAGCCAAAGTAGCGAACGGAGTTGTTGTAGCTGATGTCACGCACGATGGTGCCCAGCAGCTCCATGTCGGCCGGATACTTGCCCTGCTCAACCCACTCGCCGATCACGCCGCACAGCACGCGACGGAAATACTCGTGACGCGGATAGGACAGGAAGGAGCGGGAGTCGGTGAGCATGCCGACAAAGTTGCCCAGGACGCCCTCGTTAGCCAGAGCCGTGAGCTGCTCGCGCATGCCGACCTCGTTGTCGTTGAACCACCAGGCGGAGCCGTTCTGGATCTTACCGGCAGTCGGAGCCTCCTGGAAACAGCCCATCACGGTATCGATCATGGTGTTGTCGATGGGGTTCAGGCTGTACAGAATGGTCTTGGGCAAGCCGCAGGTCTCCTGGATGGAGTTGAGGAATTCGGCGAGCTGGTCGGACGGCGTGTAGTTGGAGATGCAATCGTAGCCGGTGTCGGGACCGAGCTTGGCGAACATAGCGCGGTTGTTGTCACGCTTGCAGCCAAAGTGCAGCTGCATGGCCCAGCCAAGGCGGACATACTCGCCGGCGACAAACTGCATAAAGGCGGTCTTGTACTTGAGGACCTCTTCCTCGGTAAGCGGCTCGGCAGCCAGACCCTTGGCAAAGATGGCCTCGATTTCATCGTCGGTAGCCGGGACGTACATAACGTAATCGAATGCGTGGTCGGAGGCGCGGCAGCCCAGCTCGTGAGCAACGTCGTAGCGCTTGGAGATGGCAGACTTCATGCCCTCAAAGTCACTGACCTCAACGCCGGCAACCTCGGAAAGATGCTTGCAGTAGTCGGCAAACTCCTGGCCGCGCTCGATGCGCAGAGCGGCGTCGGGACGCATGGCGGGAACGACCTGAACGTCAAAACTGTCATCGGCGGCAATCTTCTTGTGCCACTCAAAGCTGTCGGCGGGGTCGTCGGTAGTGCAGATCATGCGGACGTTGGACTGCTTGATCAGGTTGCGGCAGGTAAAGCTGGCCTCGGCGAGCTTGGCGTTGGCAAGGTCCCAGACCTCCTGGGCGGTCTTGCCGTTGAGGACGCCCTCGTAGCCAAAGTAGCGCTTAAGCTCCAGGTGGCTCCACTCAAAGACGGGGTTGCCAACGCAGCGACCCAGGGTCTCGGCCCACTTTTGGAACTTCTCGCGAGCAGGGGCATCGCCAGTGATAAAACGCTCGTCGACGCCGTTGGCGCGCATCAGGCGCCACTTGTAGTGGTCGCCGCCCAGCCAAACCTCGGTGATGTTCTCGAAACGCTTGTCCTCCCAGATCTCCTTGGGAGAAATGTGGCAGTGGTAATCGACGATGGGCATGCACTTGGCAAAGTTGTGGAACAGCTCCTCGCCGGTCTTGGTGCTCAGCAGGAAATCCTGATCGTCCATGAAGTTTTTCATCAAACAACCCCTTTGTTTGCGGAGCGGGCGCACAATACGCTCGTCATCCTCTAGGTGAACGTTCACCATCTTAGTGCAAAATGCGTTACAAGGTGAACGTTCACTTAACCATCATGGGGCGAACGGTAGGTTTTGACCGCTTAACGGTTGCCGAGCCATGGACCCTACGTTGGATCGGCACAAAGAAAGGCCGCTGACGGCAGATTCGCCATCAGCGGCCTTCGAAACAATTTTTCGATACCCCCGCCAAAAAGTACGCGGCAAGTAGGGAACTCCCTAAACGCATTAGATTCCGGCGAGCTCGCAGTAACGATCGACGTTGCTGGCAAACACCATCTCAACAGCCCCCTTTTGCACAGGCTCCGCTGGTGTCTTTCCCCACAGCAGGTAATCGCCTAAGGTCTTGGCGCCACGATATGCCAGACTCACCGGGTCCTTGTAGACGATGTTGGTAAAGATGCCCCGACGCAAAGCCAGCGCACTTTCTGGGAACAGATCGTTGCCAATCACCATTACTTCGCCGGCCTTGTTAGCCGCGACAAGCGCATCGGCAATCAGCTCAGAGCCCACGGCGAACACGCTGCAGATCAACTCGGGGGCTTCCGATGACTTTAGACGCTGGTTGAGCTCGTGCTCGAGCTGCTTGACCTGGGCATGAGCACCGGTCAGATCCTCGACCTGCCAGGGAACATTGTGCTCGCGAAGGTAATTGTGGAAGGCGCGAGCGGTCAAATAGTGCGAGTCGGTGTAGGGGTCGCCCGCCAATAAAAGCACGCGGGTATCGGTCCCAGAAGCGTGAACCAGGTTGGCCGCCTGCTCGGCCATCAGGCTTCCCGCCGTGGAGTAGTCGGCCAAACTAGCGCCCAGGCGATCGAGGTGAGGGCGGTCGCCGTCAACGAGCTCAATCGTCACGCCCGCCTCGGCGATCTGCCCCAAAAGCTCAGTCGCACGATCGTCGCCCGGCGTATAGGCGAGCAAGCCATCAATCTTCTCGCCCACCTGCAGACGCTCGTCGATTTGCTCAAGTGCATCGGCGTAGCCACCCACGCCAAATTCAACACGCTCAACCGTAATGCCCCGGTCGATGACCTCCTGCTCAAAGCGGTTGCAGCCTTCCCACAGGTAACGGAAAAAGTACGCTCCCTCGCGCGATGCGCGGGGCAGGCAAAACACCAGGTTGATATCCTTGCGGCGCAGGCTCGAGGCACTCGTATTGCGATGGTAACCCATGGCCTCGGCCTTAGCATTCACCTTGGAGCGCACGGATTCGCTCACGCCGGCCTTACCCGTCAGGGCCTTGTGCACGGTATTGATGGAAACGCCAAGCTCGGCGGCTATGTCCTTCATGGTTACGCGAGCGCTCATGGGGATACTCCGTTATAGATAAGTTGCCAATTAACAGTACAGGTAACGATACCCCAAAATCGCTCTACAACTCGCCGCGCTCGCCCCCAAATGTGCAAAGCGCCCCGCGAACGGATGCTCGCGAGGCGCTTGGATGCCTAGACCTTATTTAATACCGCGGCCCAAGTCTTCGGCGATTTTGTCTACGCCCTTAAGTGCGGCACAGGTCTTTTTATTGGAGCAATGCCCCGTGCAAACGCCACCCTGAGCGCAGTCGGCGCAGGTGCCCTTACGGTAGATGCGCACGCATACCGCGACAAACGCAATACCGATAACAGCCAGTACAACAATATCGATAGGTGCCATAGCAAGCCTCCTCTAGTTAGCCATCACTTACTTTACCCCATTCTCCACCTACCAAAAAGGGACAGGTTTATTTTGGTCGGTTTTATCTGCGGAAACGCCACATCTCCCCCATCAAAAAGCCCGAGTGTCGCTGGGACACCCGGGCTCGTGGAAAGGGGCTAATCCTTGTTCGGACTTAAGCGGAAACTGCGGCGGAAGCAGCGTTGGTCTCGTCCTCGTCGGTCCATACATGCTTAGGCATGGGACGGAAGATCTGGAAGAGCATCGCAACCAGCAGAACGATGGCTACAACCGTCCAAATACCAAACTGTCCAAGCACGAACAGGTTGTAGAACTGGTTGATGAACAGGCCGATGACCCATGCGAAGGCGCACTCGTAGCCGATGGCAATCGCGGTCCACTTGCCGGAGTCCATCTGGTTGCGGATGGTGCCCATAGCGGCAAAGCACGGAGCGCACAGCAGGTTGAATGCGCCAAAGGCAACGCAAGCGCCCATAGTCGGGAACATGCCGGCAAACGCGGTCCACAGGCTCGGGTCGGTCTCGCCCGCGTCGGCGACGGACAGCAGCGATCCGGCGGTGGCGACGACGTTCTCCTTAGCGACAAGGCCAGAGACAGTCAGCGCGGTTGCCTGCCAGGTGCTAAAGCCGAGCGGGGCGAAGATCCAAGCGACCAGGTTGCCGAGCATGGCAAGCACGGAGTAGTCCATGAACTCCTCGGGGATGCCGTCCATCGCAGGCAGGAAGCCAAAGGAACCGTTATAGCTACCAAAGTTGGAGAGGAACCAAACCACGACAGTGGAGGCAAAGATGACCGTGCCGGCCTTCTTGATAAAGGCCCAGCAGCGCTCCCACACGTGCAGCGCCCAAGAGCGGATCGCCGGGAAGTGGTAGGCGGGAAGCTCCATAACGAACGGTGTCGGGCGGCCGGCGAAGAGCTTGGTCTTCTTGAGCATGAGGCCCGAGGCGATGACGGCAAAGACGCCCAGGAAGTAGAAGAGCGGGCTGATCCACGCGGCGGTGGTGGAAGAATCGCCGATAATGGAGCCCATGAGCAGGGCGATGATCGGCAGCTTGGCGCCACAGGGAATGAACGTGGTGGTCATGACCGTCATGCGGCGGTCCTTCTCGTTCTCGATGGTCTTGGTGGCCATGACGCCGGGGACACCGCAGCCCGAGGACACGAGCATGGGGATAAAGGACTTACCGGACAGGCCAAAGCGGCGGAACACGCGGTCCATGATGAAGGCGACGCGGGCCATATAGCCGCAGTCCTCCAGGAAGGACAGCATGACGAACAGCAGGAACATCTGCGGGACAAAGCCGAAGATGGCGCCCAGGCCGCCGACGATGCCGTCGCAGACCAGCGAATCGACCAGGCCACCGTCCTCGGTGCCGCCCGCCACAAGGGCGTCGTGGACCATGGTGGTAATACCAGGAACATAGGGGCCGTACTGTGCCGGGTCGACCGAGTCGGCATTGTCGCCCGCAGCCTCGACGGCCGCGTCGTAGGCGTCGCGGCCCTGACCGAGCACGTACCAACCGTCGGTACCGAAGAGCTGGTCGTTGGTGAAGTCGGTCACCGTGCCGCCCAAGGTAGAAACGGCGATGTAGTACACGCAGAACATGATGACCACAAAGATCGGCAGGCCCAGGATACGGTTGGTAACCACGCGGTCGATCTTCTCGGAGGTGCTCATCTTTGCCGGAGCCTTGGTGAGGCACTCGTCAATGATGTGGGCAATCACGCCGTAACGCTCGCCGGTGATGATGGACTCGGCGTCATCGTCGCAGTCCTGTTCGCACTGAGCGACCAGACCTTCGACGCGAGCGGCCTTCTCCTTGGTGAGGTTGATGAGCTTGCAGGCGTCCGCATCGCGCTCGAACAGCTTGACAGCGTAGTAGCGGCGCTTGTTGGCGGGAACGCTCGCCGGCAGATTGTTCTCGATGTGGTCCAGAACGTCCTCGATGGAGGAATCGAACTTGTGCTCCGGCACCTGGCCCTTGGAAGCAGCGGACTTCTTGACCTGCTCGAACAGCTCCTTGATGCCCTTGTTCTTAAGGGCCGAGATCATCATGACCGGACAACCGAGCTTCTTGGAGAGCTTGTCCGTGTCGATCTTATCGCCGTTCTTCTCGACCAGGTCGGCCATGTTGAGGGCAACGACCACGGGCAGGCCGGTCTCGATAACCTGAAGCGCCAGGTACAGGTTACGCTCGAGGTTGGTGGCGTCGACCACCTGGACGACGACATCGGGCTCGCCGCTCATGAGGTAATCGCGCGAGCACTGCTCCTCAGGGCTGTAGGGGGAAAGCGAGTAGATGCCAGGGAGGTCCGTGATGGTAACGTTCTTGTCGCTTAGGAGCTTGGCCTCCTTTTTCTCAACCGTGACGCCGGGCCAGTTGCCAACGTAGCCGTTGGCGCCGGTGATCAGGTTGAAAAGCGTGGTCTTGCCGCAGTTGGGGTTACCCGCCAGCGCGACATGGATCTGAGAATCCGCCATTCAATCCTTCTTCCTTGTGTGCCTGCGCTGCTTTCTCCGCGCAGGCTGGATAATGTGCTTTAAAGTTGCTGCATTAAGTTAGAAAAACCTAACTTTATCTGCAGATATATGCGCCGCGAGCCCTTACTGGACCTCGACGACGGCAGCCTCCTCCTTGCGGATGGAAAGCTCGTAGCCGCGCACGTTGATCTCGACCGGATCACCGAGCGGTGCAACCTTCACGACCTTGAACGAAGTGCCCTTGATGAGCCCCAGGTCCATAAGGTGGCGGCGAAGCGCACCCTCACCGTGAAGCTTGACGATGGTGGAGCTCTCGCCCACCTTAACGTCACCCAACGTCTTCATCCTCTTGTCCCCCTTTCGGTTTTTATGAAATGCTGCGGACTAACCGACGGTCATGATGTGCATGGCAACCTTGGAATCGATACCAAAGCGTGCGCCCAGCACCGTGACGATGATATTGGCGCCACTCGAGCTCACCACGTGAATTTCGCTGCCCTCGACAAAGCCGAGGTCCTTGAGGTGGTGCTTCATATCCTCATTGCCCTTTACACGAGACACGCGCACGGTTTCGCCCGCTTTTACCATCGAAAGCGGCATTGCCGGCATCTGCGGTCCGCAAGACATGAGTGGCTCCTAACGTCAGTTCGTCCTCAACATCGACGCGGTAAAAGTTAACCACGCCTATGTTTGCTTTAGTAAACTAACACGTGGTTAACTTTTTGGAAAGGGTCCCCATTCAGATTTCGAAAAAGTTTCCTATACGAAACAAAAAGGCGCGGCAAAGAGCTGTCCTTTGCCGCGCCCTGTCATGCTTAGAGCGAGAGGTTTCTGATCGACGTAACGCAGGAAGCCTCGTCTACGCCCGAAACGCGAAAGATGATGTCCTCGCCGCACTCGCCGTAGAGAGCCATGAGGCCCATGACATCGCGACCGTCGGTATGGCGGTCGCCGATGCTGACCGACACGTCGCTACGGTGCTTGGCAATGATGTCATAGAGCAGCGCAACCGGGCGGGCGTGTAGTCCCAACGGATCTTTAATCGTCTTTGTAAACTCGACCATGTCCCCTCCCACGACATCACACATTCGGCCGGCAAACCCAGCCACGTGGTAGTTATTGTAGCGTTAGATGCTTATCGAGGGCCCCTCCGGATACCCCGTGGTCAAAAAGTGGCAAATATGAGTACTGTTACAAATTTAGTAGCAGCAAAATCGAGAGCAAATTGCCTAGCTTGAGCGATTCGAAGAGGTCGAAAGCCGTCAAACGCCCTTTAAAGGGAGTTAGATAAATCGATTTTGAGCCCATTTTCGCTCAGAGCAGGCCGAAAAATATGGCACTTCTTTTGCAACAGTACTCATATTTGGCATTTTTTGACCACGGGGGCCAAGACCATGCCCCAAAACACAAAAGGAGGGGCCTCGTAAGGCCCCTCCTTAGGAAAGGGAATCGATTTATTCCACAGCCGTAGATTAATCCTAGCCGCTACTCCATCATATCGAGGACGGAAGGGCGAAGCTCGTTCTCGGCGGCCTCGGGATCGGTCTCGCGCAGGCGGTTGATGTAGCGGTTGTACCACATCACGGCAAGGCCCAAGAAGACAACCACGCCGCCAACGTTGTAGACCAGCGTCAGCCACAGCGGCTGATCGAGCGGAATGGTGCCGCAGATAAGCACGAAGCAGAAGACCACAAGCAGGAATGCGGCAACGACCAGGCCAAAGCTGCGCGAACCCATGCGGAAGCCACGGGGAGCGGCATCAAAGTTCTTGCGCAGCATAAAGTAGGCAAGCAAAATCAGCAGCGGTGGGAGCAGAGCGGTGGCAGCAGTCATGTTGGTGACGATCATGAGCAGGTCGTCGAGGTTACCGGAGCCCAGGGCCGGAATGATCAGGATGGGGACGACGATGGCGAACTGCAGCCAAGCAGCGCGGGCAGGAATGCCATGCTCGTTGAGCTCGACGATCTTGCTACCAAAGACGCCCTTGGGGATCTCGGTGAAGAAGACCTTGATGGGAGCGGAGGTCCACATCATGAGGGAGCCCAGCGTGGCGGCGAGAAGGATCAAGCCGATGGCGCGCGTAGACACTTCCATGGGAATGCCAAAGTGGGCAAAGACAGCACCGAATACGTCGAAGATACCGGTGGAGATGGCAACGCCACCCTCGGGGATGAACAGGTTAACCAGCAGCGAAGCGCCTGCATACAGAAGGCCGATGGTCAGGCCGGCGATAACGACGGTGCGCACGAAGGCCTTGACGCCACCCTTAAGGTCGTTAAGGAACACGCCGACAGACTCAGCGCCGCCAACGCCCTGGATGATCCAGGCAAGCGTACCGAAGAAGCCCCACGCAGTTGCGAAGTTGCTCATGTCGGGAGCCATGTTAGCGGGAGTAGGAGCCGTAGCGAACTCAACGCCGCCAAAGGCAGCAGCCAGGGACAGCAGGATGAACACAGCGGTCAGGCCGAGAGCCGCGGTCGAACCGAAGGAGGAAATGGAGCCGATCCACTTAGCGCCCTTGGTCGAAACCCACGTGGCGATAGCAAAGACGACGATCTCGATAATGGTGATCCACAGCTGCGAAAGCTCGGCGTTGGCACCAAAGAACACGTAGCTCGCGTAGATGATGACGTTGGGCAGGACGGACGCAAAGAAGAACAGGTTAACGAACCAGTAGCTAAATGCCGTCAGGAACGCCCAGCGACCACCCATCGAGGTCTTAACCCATGCGTACACGCCAGACTCGGAGTCCTTGTTGAGGCCGACGAACTCGGCGGTAACCAGGGTATAGGGGACAAAGTACAAAAGCGTGGCGAAGAAGAACGACGGCGCAGCTGCCAAGCCGATGGCCGCGTTGTTGTTGATGATGTTCTTGATACCGAACACGGCGGCGACCGTCATGCCCAGCAGAGCGAACGAACCAATCGTTCCTCGTTTTCAGAGCTCATAAGCCCTCCCAATCATCTGTTAAATGTCATCTAAAACCGTCCGAGCTGCAAGTGCAAACACGGACGGCGCACCTGCTAAGGGGAATGGGGAAAAGGGAGTCAACAAAGCCATCCCCCTTAACGGCGCGAAGCAAACGTCCAGGCGGACGAATACTACTTGTTGGGGAAGGAATAACCTTCGACTGTCACGTGCAGTACCACGACGCGGGGATCCGCGGCATCGGCCACGACACGGTAGGCCTCGTCAATTTCGACGACGGCAACGCCGCCGGTGGGAATCGTCACGGTCTCCCCCGTACCCTCAAAGCGCTCGCGATCATCGATATCGCTGTAGGCGCGCGTACAGGTAAGATCGGCCTTGGAAGCCACCTCAACGGTCAGATTGCCGTCGAGCGGGGCGAGCACGGCATGGTAGCGACGGTGACCGACCAGATCGGCAGTAGCCGCCTCGTGGGCGTTCACCCACCAATACACCAGCGAGTCGCCGATAGAGTACGCCACATCGTGCTGCAGTTCAGAAACGCCGTCGAGTGCCTGACCGGTACGCATCCACTTCTTGACGGACTTCATCTGGGCGTCGAAATCGGCACGCGAGTTAAAGATATGCATGACTTATGCCTCCTTAATGGGTGCCAGCGCCTGAGCCAGATCGGCAGACGTCAGCGGTCGCAGGGACACCTCAAAGCTGAAGCTCTCAAAACGGGTGCGATAGGAATCGAGCACCTCGGAACCCCAAGAGTTCGAGCCAAGGCCGAGCAGCTGGTCGTTGATGTTGACCGTAACCGTGTCGCCCGGGACAAGATCGTAGACATGCTTGGCGTTATCGATAGCCTCGCAGCTATAGGGCCATGCGGAGAACGAGAACGGATTGGAAGCGGCGTCGCTCGGACGCGTCACGACCAGACCGTCACCGTGGCTGGAGCGCAGGGCGACCCAGCGGGTACCCTCGCGGTTGGCGCAGTCCTGGGGCATAACGTAGGGCGTGAACATGTCGTCGACCGTAGTGCGGTAATGACCGACCGGGTTGGCGCGCAGCGAGTCCGGATAGTTCTCGCCCGGGCCGTGGCCATACCACTCGACGGCACGATCACAACCGGGAACCTCGAAGGAGATGCCGATGCGCGGGATAATGTCCGAATAGTCGCCGTAGGGCTCGCCGGAAACCTTGAGGTCGACGCGGCCACTCGGAAGCACGGTATAGACGAGCTCGACGCGCATGCCGAACGCGCGGACGGGAGGAGCGATACGCTGGCTCACGGTAACGACGACCGCATTGTCGTCCTGCTTCCAAGAAACATTGCGGGTAGACGTCTGCATCACATCGATGAAGTTATCCTTCCACAGGGAGTCGTACTCCTGGGCGTGGTTATCGACGAGCGGATGCCAAAAACCAACCTGGGGACCGGAGGTCATGACGTCGCGACCGGATGCCTTCCACTCGCTCACGGTACCGTTGACCTTGCTGAAGGTCAGCTCGCCGTTGAGGGAGCGAATACGAATCTCCTGCTCGGTCTCCTCGACCG
Source organism: uncultured bacterium (assembly GCA_905215815.1). Taxonomy (GTDB): domain Bacteria; phylum Actinomycetota; class Coriobacteriia; order Coriobacteriales; family Coriobacteriaceae; genus Collinsella. The sequence continues at coordinate 18,373 of CAJMRN010000022.1, forward strand.
TAAGCTCAGGACGAGTGGGGGCGGCAATTGCCGGCGCCGGATGGTTTGCGATGGCAAACTGGCTTGCACCCAGTTGGAACATCGGCTCGCACCAGGCGTGAGCCGCCATGGTGTAGGCGTGCACGGTCAGCAGGGTCTCGCCCACTGCGGCCTCGCGAATCACCAGCGGAAGCTGGACGGACTCGCCGGGGGCAACCGCACCGGGCATGAGCGTCTTGCGGCAGACCACGTCGCCGTCCACCAGGGTCTCCGCCGACAGGCAGACATCCTCGAGGGTGGTAAACCAACGCTTGTTGGTGACGGTCAGCTCGCCCGCCTCGGCATCGTAGGCCATGCGAACCGGGCAGATGACTTGGCCGTACTCGGTAAGGCCCGGGCTCGGCTGCTGCCAGGGGAACACCATGCCGTCGATGCAGAAGTTGCTGTTGTTGGGGTAATCGCCGTTGTCGCCGCCATACATGTCGTAGGCAACGCCGTCCTCGGTCACAGCAGCCAAACCGTGGTCGCACCATTCCCAAATAAACTGGCCTTGGATGCAATCCCAGCGATCGAAGACCTCCTGGTACTCGGACAGGCCTCCGGGACCATTACCCATGGAGTGGCCGTACTCGCAGTTGATGCGCGGCTTGGGGAACGGATGCTCGCCAAAGTCGTTCATCTGCGACACGCGGGAGTACATGGTGGAAATGACGTCGACGGTATCGGCGTTGCGATCCTCCTCGTAGTGGACCGGACGACCGTCGAGCTCGTGAGCTTTGGCGTACATCGCGCGGATGTTGCAGCCATAGCCGCTCTCGTTGCCCATCGACCACATGATGATGCACGCGTGGTTGCGTTCCTGCATCACCAGGCGCTCAACACGGTCAACGTAAGCCGGCTCCCAGGCAGGGTCGTCGGTGACCAGGGCGATATTGCCGATATTCTCGAAGCCGTGGCTCTCCATATCGGTCTCGGCGACCAGCATGATGCCGTACTCGTCGCACAGCTCGTAGAAGCGCGGATCGTTGGCGTAGTGGGACGTGCGCACCGCGTTGATGTTGTGCTGCTTCATGAGCTCCAGGTCGCGGCGCATGCGCTCGAGACCCACGGCGCGGCCCTTGTGATCGTCGTGGTCGTGGCGGTTGACGCCATGCATCTTAAAGTAGGTGCCGTTAAGGTAGATATGATTGCCCTCGACCGTCACCTCGGCAAGGCCTTGGCGATGCGGAACGTACTCGCTGATCTCGTCGCCGTCGTAGACCTCAAGCGTAAGGTCATAGAGGAAGGGGTCCTCGGGGTTCCAGAAGTGGGCATCGGCAACGCTGCACTCGGCATGGCCGTCGACGCACTCGCCCGTAGCGACCACATTCTGGCCATCGCTGAGCGTATACACGACGCGACTTGCGCCCTCGGCAACCGTATCGAGCGTGATCAGAGCGGCATCGCCCTCGCGGTGCGTGCGGAACCTAAAGTCGACCAGATGCGCGGCGGGACGCTGCATGAGGTACACATCGCGGAAGATGCCCGATGCCCACCACATGTCCTGGTCCTCGATGTAGCTACCATCGCTGTACTGCAGAACCTTGACCGCAAACAGGTTGTCGCCCTCGACGAGCGCGTCGGTCACGTCAAACTCGGCGGACAGGCGCGAACCCTTGGTCATGCCGATAAACTTGCCGTTGACATACAGCTCGCCGTAGCTCTCGATACCGTCGAAGCGAATAATCTCGCGAGCGCCGGCAGGCACGGCGGGAAGTTTGACGATGCGCTGGTAGACGCCCGTAGGGTCGTCGGAGGGAACGAACGGCTGATCCACCGGGAACGGAAAACCCTCGTCGGTGTAGGCAAGGTTGCCATAGCCGTCTACCTGCCACAGGTGCGGAACCTCCACGTGATCCCACTCGGGCTTGTACGTGCAAAGTGCTTCGTTGGAGACGGCCGCGGGGCCCTCAAAAAGGCGGAACTGCCACGAGCCGGACAGCTGGACAAATCCGCGCGACAGCTCGCGGCTGTACGTAGCGGCGAGATCGGCGGTCTCATAACCCATAAAGTACGCATGGGGTGCCAGGCGGTTCCTGTGGGTGAGCGCTTGGTTTTCCCAATCGTTAATGGCGTCCATGGTGATGCTCCTTCGTCATCGTAGTGCTTCTTTGTGCAACCGGTTGTCCTTATCTTACGGGCGGTACAAAAATCTGTGCAACCGGTTGTCCGCCGAACGGTCGATTTTGTCGGATTAACGGTGCAACCGGTTGTACAACCATGCTACTTATGTCACCCTAAGCTTAGGTGCACAGCACGGGGCATCGTTCTTGAACTCACAGGCAACTGTCGCGCCTGCCTATGTCTCGCCCATACATGCCGTGCTCAGTCGCAGTTTGATTGCAAAACGACACCGGTCACCGGATACCATGGACGCCGTTCACGAGCGCTATAGTAATCTGTATCCGCATTAGCCTTTATCGATAGCCCACCGACCCAATTGCACAGGAGACGCCATGACCCAACCAGCACGCACCGCACCCACGCTTGCCGAGGTTGCTGAAGCTGCCGGTGTTTCGCGCTCCACGGCATCGCGTGCCCTCAACGACTCCCCCCGCATTAGCGAGGAAACTAAAAAGCGCGTCCGCGCAGCGGCGAAAAAGGTCAACTTCGTTCCCAACGCACGCGGCCGGGCGCTCGCCGTCGGACGCACGGAAATTATCGCCGTACTGGTTACCGAGCCTTTGAGCGAGCTGTTTAGCGATCCCACCTACAGTGAGTTTTTAAGCGGCATTACCGAGGAACTATCGGAGTCGTCTTACTTGCCCGTGATCTTGCAGGCATCTTCCTCGCATGAGCGCAACCGCGCACGCGAGCATTTTGAGCGCCGCTCGTTTGACGCCGTCATCGACGTCTCGCCCTACAAGGGCAGTGAGCTGCTCGAGGTGCTGCGCGAGCTGGGCGTACCCACTGTGTTATGCGGCCAGCTCGAGGGCCATCCCTATCGCGACGTGTTCTCGACGGTCTACTCCGACGACGAAGAGGGCGGACGCTTTGCGGCGCTCGCTATGAAAGATCGCGGACGCAAGGACATCGTTGCCGTGCTGGGGCCGCAGGATAACCCCGCCGTCATCGACCGCCTTCGCGGCTACCGTGCAATTTTGGGCGAAAGCCTTCCGGATGAAAATGTCATCTATACCGGATGGAGCAGCGGAGACGGCTACCAAGCCACGCGGCGGTTGCTCGCGCGCGAAATACATGCCGACGGCGTGCTATGCGGATCGGACCGTATCGCAACCGGCGTTATCGCCGCATTCAACGAAGCAGGAATTAGCGTACCCAAAGACGTTTCGGTCGTGGGCTTCGATGACCACGAGGTCGCAGCTCGCAGCGTCCCCGCGTTGACGACCATTCGTCAGCCGCTTCGCGAGGAAGGCCGCATGGCCGCAGGCATTGCGCTCGATATGATCAATGGCGCCGTGCCCACCACCACCGTCATGCACATGCAGCTCGTTCAGAGAGACTCACTGTAGGAAACTGGGCCGGGCTTTCCGCTAGGCTGCTTTAGCGGAAAGCCCGGCCCATTCCGAACGCCGATTCTGGGATGTACTTTCCGCCAGAAGCTCAACCGGAAAGTGCGACCCGTTATTTGGCTGGATTCTGGGTCGCAGTTTCCAAAGGGACTCTGTTTGGGAAACTGCGACCCGTTTTGGACGCAAATTCCGGGTCGTAGTTTCCGCGACGTCCGGTCGCCCCATGCCCTCACAACCTCGGCGCATAAAAAACGAGGGGAGGTGCGCGTCCTTCCCTCGTTGCGGGCAATATGTAGCCGCTCGCCTACATCAGGCGCAGGCTGACGTCCTTGAGCTGGGCGCCGGATACGGCACTCGGAGCGCCCGACATAAGGTCGGAGCCACTGGCCGTCTTGGGGAACGCCATGACGTCGCGGATGGAGTCGGAACCGGTGAGCAGCATGCACACGCGGTCCAGGCCCAGAGCGAAACCGCCCATCGGGGGTGCACCAAACTTGAGGGCCTCCATGAGGAAGCCAAACTGAGACTCGGCGCGCTCCTCGGTAAAGCCCAGAAGCTTAAGCATGGACATCTGCATCTCGGCGTTGTGGATACGCATGCCGCCGCCGCCGGCCTCAAAGCCGTCCATGACAAAGTCGTAGGTGCACGAACCGGCTGCCAACGGGTCGGCCTCGATCTTGGCGATGTCGGTCTCGGTCGGCAGGGTAAAGGGCTGGTGCTCGGCAGCATAGGCCTTGCGGTCCTCGTCCCAATGGAACAGCGGGAAGTTGACGACCCACAGGAAGTCGTGACCCTCGCGCTTGATCTCGAGCGCATTGGCCATGTGCGAACGCATGCCGCCCAGGATCTCGTCGGAGAGCAGGCGCGGGCCGGCGGCGAACATCACAAGGTCGCCGGGCTCGACGTCCATGCGCTCGCGCAGAGCCGCCATCTCCTCGTCCGAGAAGAACTTGACGATGGGGCTGTTGATGGAGCCGTCCTCGCGGAAGGCGATCCAGGCCAGGCCCTTGGCGCCAAACGTGGAGGCCACGCCGGCGAGCTTATCGATCTTGGCACGTGCCCAGGCACCGGCGCCCTTGGCGTTAATGGCCTTGACGACAGAACCCTCCTCGTTTGCGGCAGTCGCAAAGACCTTGAACTTGGAGTTGGCAAAGATGTCGGTCAGGTCGACCAGATGCATGCCATAGCGGGTATCGGGCTTGTCGGAGCCATAGGTGTCCATGGCCTCCCAGTAGTCCATGCGACGCAGCGGCGTGGGCATCTCGACGCCCATGCGGCCGAAGGCATCGGCCAGGACCTCTTCGAGCGCGCTCATAACGTCGTTCTGGTCCACGAAGGACATCTCGATATCGACCTGAGTGAACTCGGGCTGACGGTCGGCACGCAGGTCCTCGTCGCGGAAGCACTTGGCAACCTG